>CANRHW010000028.1 GCA_947630525.1 uncultured Clostridia bacterium
GCTCTTGGCAATACCGATAGCGCCCTCGGCTGCGGCAAAAGATTCGTGACCCGCCAGGAATGCGAAGCACTTTGTCTCCTCGCGCAGTAGCATGGCGGCCAGATTGCCGTGGCCCAGACCAACCTTGCGGTCGTCGGCAACGCTGCCGGGAATGCAGAAGCTTTGCAGACCCTCGCCTATAGCCTCGGCGGCGTCGGCAGCCTTGGTGCAGCCCTTCTTTATGGCGATGGCCGCGCCGGTGATGTAAGCCCAGCAGGCGTTTTCAAAGCATATGGGCTGTACGCCCTTAACTATGCCGTAAACATCGATGCCCTTGTCCTTACAGATCTTTTCGGCCTCTTCGAGAGAGGAAATACCGTACTTGTTAAGCGCGGCGTTGACCTGATTTATTCTTCTTTCATAACTTTCAAACAGTGCCATTTTATGTTTCCTCCTCTCTTATTCTACGCGCGGATCAATTACCTTGACCGCTTCGTCAAATCTGCCGTACTGACCGCTGGCCTTTTCCATGGCCTCGTTTGCGTCCATGCCCTTGCGGATGGATTCCATCATCTTGCCGAGATGTACGAACTTATAGCCTATGATGAGGCCGTCCTTGTCCAGACCGATCTTGGTGATATAACCCTCGGCCAGTTCAAGGTAACGTGGGCCCTTGGCCCTGGTGCTGTAAAGGGTGCCCACCTGAGAGCGAAGACCCTTGCCCAGGTCTTCAAGACCCGCTCCGATGGGGAGGCCGCCCTCGCTGAAAGCGGTCTGGGTCCGGCCGTACACGATCTGGAGGAACAGCTCGCGCATGGCGGTGTTGATGGCGTCGCACACAAGGTCGGTGTTAAGAGCTTCAAGTATGGTCTTGCCCGGGAGAACCTCGGCGGCCATGGCGGCGCTGTGGGTCATGCCCGAGCAGCCGATAGTCTCAACGAGAGCCTCTTCGATAACGCCGCCCTTAACGTTAAGGGTCAGCTTGCAGGCGCCCTGCTGGGGAGCGCACCAGCCTATGCCGTGCGTAAGGCCGTAAATATCCGTGATTTGCTTGGAATAAGTCCAAGCGCCTTCTTGAGGAATAGGCGCGGGTTCGTGGGCAACGCCCTTTGCAACACAGCACATATTCTCAACTTCTTTTGAATAGTTCATATTGACGATCTCCTTTCACATTTGTCTCTTCTTATTTTAGCATTTTTTTCCGACTTTATCAAGTGGATTTTTAAATTATTAATTTGTCAATTTCACCAAAAAAGGCCAATATTTTTTGGAGAATTGTATGTTTTTTTCAAAATAAACGCCGCGGGCCCGCTTTTGTGCGGAGGCCCGCGGCGTTGTCAGCCGCGTTTTCAGGCGCGGCGGCCATTCAAAACATCGGTTATAAATCCCTTTACCTCGCCTGTTTGTATGCCAAGTACAAAGGCCAGCTCATTGTGGAGCATTTCCTCGGCGCGCTTCATGCTGCGCTCGTCGGTTTGGCCCAGACGTTTGCCGTTTTTTGCGGCAGCGCGGCCCTTGGCATATATGCCGCGCATGAGTTTGAGCAGTTCCACACAGCTGCCGCTGTTGAGGTACGTCCTGTACTGCTCATTCAGCAGCCGCGGATTTTTTGGGTCATGTATTTTTTCCTCTATGGTAGGTATCCGGCGTATTAGGTCCAACGCTTCGTCCCTGGTCAGCACGGGGCGCATATATACCTTTGTGTTGACCGGCGCCAATACGCTGCCGTCTCTGTAAACCGGGTACAGGGTGTAATAATCCGTGCCGCTCTTCGCGCCGCGCACGTCTATTGGCCCAATCGCACCTACCCTGCACACTCCCTCGGAGCCGTATATGATATAGTCGCCTGTTTTATACATTTTCGATCCTCCCGAAGCTTACACTTTTTCACAATTAATTATATCACATCGGCGACCTTGAGTAAATGCGCAGTTTACCCAATTTTGTATTGCGGTATATTTGTGAAAAATGCCCATGGACAATAGCTTCGCTCCGAGCGGAAGGCCGCCTCAGAGCGCTGACAAAGATCAGCGCTCTTCAAAGGGGAACCCGCACGGTTCCCCTTTGAGAGAACCTCTCCGCATCGGGCGCTTACGCTTACGAAATATAATTTTTTTAATAAAAATTATATTTCTACCCCCGATTAAAGTATAAAATCCCGGGTACACGCCCCGGGATTTTATGTTTTCTATCGAAAGGGAGTTCCCTTTCGAGCTATCCCCATAGTTCACGGGGTTTGTCATCAGTCTGGGGCGGAAGGCCGCTTTTTATTTCACCCGCACTATCATTTCCGTGCTGACCCCATTGGGCGCCGTTGCGGTAAGAGTCGTTTTGCCGTGAGCAACGCCCTTTAGAATATTGCCTTCCACCTGGGCGACGGAGGGGTTCGATATGCGAAGAGTGACCTTGTCCACACTGTCGGCGGGAGTTTTGGTTATTTTTATCTCATAGGTGCGGTCGGTGGTTATGGTGACGTCTTCGGTCCCTCCGCCGACAAGGGACAGGGCCAGGGCGGTTATGTCGCTCTCTCCTGATATTATGCTTTCATCTATAGGGCTGCCCTCGACGCTGGTCACTATGGAGCCGTGTTCGTCCACATACTGCGCAACGCCCGTGCCCACTACCACGCCCACGGTGTCATAGTCCTTTTCCCGCTGGGCGGTAATTACGGTAATCCCGTCGCCAAGGCCCGTCACTGTGCCGTTTTCGTCAACCGAGGCGATATCCGGGTCGGCGGATGTAAAGGTTATCCCCTCACCGCCGGAAACATCAAGCGCTTTTTCCTCGCCAAGGCCCAGCCTCACGGTTCCGCCGTGTATTTTCGGCCCGCTGCCGCAGCCCGTCAAAACAAGGCTCAGCGCCAGCGCCGGCGGAAGTACCTTTTTCATTTATATCACCAGCCTGATTGTTTATCGAACGAATACCTTGAACGTATCGTTCACACCGTTGGGGGCGGTGGCGGTAATTGTGACCGTGCCTCTGGAAACGGGCGTTACCGTACCCTCGGCGTCAACCTCGGCCACGGTCGGGTCGGAGGAAGAGAACACTATGGGGTCCGTACAGTCGGTGGGGATGACGTTTACCTTAAAGGTCGCCACGTCGTTGTTGGCGCGTATCAATGTTTCATCCTCGGTCTGGCCGTTGAGAGAAAGGCTTATGCTAGTTATTTTTGATTCACCGTTAAATACTTGCTGTGCGCCTGAGTTGGGCGAGGCCGCGGCAGTGCCCTTGACCCCGTTGCCCACTACCACGCCTATATTGTCATATCCGCTTTCGGTGCGGGCGGTAATTACGGCTATACCGTTGGCCATGCCGCTGAGCTTGCCGTCCGAGGATATGCTTGCAACCTCGCTGTCGTCGCAGCTCCAGTTGATTATTTCGTCCTTTTGCGCCTTTGCGCCCAAATTTATTTCGTCACCTATATTCAGCTTTAGGTATTCCTGACCGTCGGGCAGGGATATCTTAACCGTGGAATTATCCTTGCCGCAAGCGCTGACGGAGAAAATCAGGGCAGCGGCGGACGCCGCCGCGATGAGCTGTTTTTTCATGGCAAAACACTCCTATTAACTAATTTATTTATACATAACCATTATACTACAAAATGTTTTTTATTTCAAGCATATATTTCAATTTTCCTAAAAAATTAACCTTGCGGCGGTTCGCGCCTGAACGCCAGGTCCGACCGGTCCAGCTCGGATGCGGAGCCGCGCCCGGTATAGGCGCAAATGTCCCTTATCCCTTCGGTCATAGCCCGCAGGTAATTGGCCGCCCGGGTCCGCGTCTCATCAGGGGTAAACGGACTTGCCCCGGTGACCGAGCCGCAGGCCGCGCAGAGCACCGCCGAAGCGGAGGCCGCGGCGGTCGCCCCAAGGGCCAGCGCCTTTGCGGCGTCCTCCGGGGTTTTTATCCCTCCCGCGATAACTATGTCCATTTCGCTGCCGCGGCGTTTGAGGTGGCCGGCCGCCCTTTGCAGAGCAATGGCGGCGGGGATACCGCCCATAAGGTGGGGCTTCCCTCTCCAGCCGCCGTGACCGCCGTCTATAGTGACAAAGTCGGCCCCGGCTTCGATTATTATATCCAGATCGGCTTCAATGCGCCCGGCGGCGATTTTGACGCCTATGGGCTTGCCGCCGCAGCCCTCGCGCAGACCGGCTATCATCAAGCGCAGATCGGCCGGGGAGGTCAATTCCGAAAAGCGGCCCGGTGTGGTGAAGAACATTCCTTCCTCTCCGCCCCGCAGCCGGTATGCTTTTGAGTCCGCTCCTTCGGGCACGGTAAAGGGCGTGCCTCCGCCGCAGCCCTGGCCAAGCTTTATTTCCACGGCGCTGCACCGCTCCAACACTTGGGGCGTCAGTCCCCACAGACCGGGAGTGTATTCATATATGTATGCGGAAGAAAGCTCCAGTTCCTCCCAAAGCACGCCTCCGTCGCCGCCGCCTATAGCCGTGCCCGCATCGGAAGCGGCCCGGGCAAGCGCACATTTCAGCTCCGGCGTCAGTGCGCCTACGCTCATATGAGATATTATGACCGGAGTGTTGAGCCGCAGAGGAGCGTTGGCGCTTTTCCCCAACGTCACGCCGGTCGAGGCCTCCGCTGGGCTGAACAGCGGAAATCTGTCCAACTGGGCCGGCAGCAGGCTCAATTCCTCCCAGCCGCCGGAAGAGAGAGGATATTCTTCCCAGGGTGAGGAGCCGTTCGCGGCCATATGATTTATCCTGTCGTTAACGTTCATGATATGTTCCCTTTCGTTTTATCCCTTGCAGGGGGTGTAAAACACAGGCTCGCAGCCTATGGCCGGCAGGAGCCTTTCAAAAATGTCCGCCGTCTTTATTTTAAGCGAGGATGTGCTGGCGCAGGGATGGCAGCCAAAATATTCGCCGTTCAATATATCCCTGTCCACTATGAGCGTCACGCCCTTGGCCTGTTCGCGCCCCATGCACAGGATGCTCACACTGCCGGGCAATACGCCCAGCATTTCCAGCATTGCGTCGTCGTGGGCAAAAGACAGCCTTGGCAACCCAAGCTGCGATGCCAGCTCGTGGGCGTCAAAGCGCTTTTCCCCGCTGATTACCACAAGAAAATATCTGGTTTTTTGCTTGTTGCGCAGAAAAAGGTTCTTACAGGCCCTCATGTCCATGAGCTTTTCTATTTCCGCACAGTCCTCCATCGTGTTGGTCGCCGGATGGTCGGCGCGCAGGTATTCTATCTCCAGCCCGTCCAGCAGGTCGTATGCGGCTTCTTCCGCCGCGCCACGCTTTTCCGCCGGGCGGCCGCGGTAAATTTCCATGAGACGGCCTCCTTTCATACGTTTTATTATAATACTGTTAACACTAATTTTCAAGAGAATTTACAGAAAAATTCTTGACTGTCAAAAGATAACATGGTATACTAAGCATGTAATGTGTCACACATCAACTGTTAGGAGGAATCATTATGACAAAAATCAAATTTGACTGCTCCGCCGCGGCGCCTTTCATTTCTCAGGAAGAAATAAAGGGCCTGGCTCCGGCTATCGAGGCCGCTCACAGGACCCTTGCCGAGGGTACCGGGGCCGGCAGCGACTTTTTGGGCTGGGTGCGTCTGCCGGAGACCTATGACCGCCAGGAGTTTGCGCGTATAAAAAAGGCCGCCGAAAAAATCAGGGCCAACAGCGACGCTCTTATAGTCATCGGCATAGGCGGCAGCTATCTCGGCGCCAGAATGGTTATCGAGATGCTCAGCCACAATTTCTATAATGCAAATAAGGCCGCAAGGAATGGCAATCCGCAGATATTCTTCGCCGGCAACAGTATCAGCTCCACCTATCTCAGCGATCTTATCGAGACGGTTAAGGACGTGGATTTCTCGGTTAACATAATTTCCAAGAGCGGCACCACCACCGAGCCGGCAATAGCCTTCCGCGTGTTCCGCGATTTGTTGGAGAAGAAGTACGGCAAGGACGGCGCCCGTGAACGCATTTTCGCCACCACTGACAAGGCCCGGGGCGCCCTTAAAAATCTGGCTGACGAGGAGGGTTACGAGACCTTTGTCGTTCCCGACGACGTAGGCGGGCGCTACAGCGTGCTCACCGCGGTCGGTCTGCTGCCGATAGCCGCCGCCGGTCTTGACATCGACGCTCTTATGGAGGGCGCCAGGGACGCTATGGAAGCCTATAACAGCCCCAACGTGGCCGAAAATGAATGCTATCAGTACGTTGCCGCCCGCAACGCCCTTTACCGCAAGGGCCGCACTACCGAAATGCTCATTAATTACGAACCCCAGGTTCACTATTTCGCCGAGTGGTGGAAGCAGCTCTTCGGTGAAAGCGAAGGCAAGGACGGCAAGGGTATTTTCCCCGCGGCCGCCGATTTTTCCAGCGATCTGCATTCCATGGGTCAGTATATTCAAGAGGGCCTGCGGATAATGTTCGAGACGGTCGTATTTTTCGACCATCCCCGCAAGGACCTTGAAATCGGCACGGATTCGGCCAATGTGGACGGCCTCAATTTCCTGGCCGGCAAAAACGTCAGCTATGTGAACGAACAGGCGATGAGCGGCACTCTTTTGGCCCATACCGACGGCAACGTGCCCAACCTTGTTATCCGCGCCGAGCGCATGGACGAATACTGCCTCGGCAATCTTATCTACTTCTTTGAAAAGGCCTGCGGCGTGAGCGGATATCTTCTTGGCGTAAATCCCTTCAACCAGCCCGGCGTTGAGGCTTATAAGAAGAATATGTTTGCCCTGCTCGGCAAGCCGGGGTATGAGGCCGCTCAGGCGGAGCTCCTTGCACGGCTCGGCAAATAAGCGGCGCATCTCATCCTTTTTCGGAGCTTGACGTATACCGAATACACCGTCGCTCCTCAAAAAAACAAGCTGCTTGCTTCTGTACCGAGCCTCGGCCCGGCAGATAAGCGGTGTGTCTCATCCTTTTTCGGAGCTTGACGTATACCAGATACGCCGTCGCTCCTCAAAAGAACAAGCTGCTTGCTTCTGTACCGAGCCTCGGCTCGGCAAATAAGCGGATTTTGTCTAAACTTTTTTGGACAATTTTCATAAAAACTATTGCAATTAATGCGGATTTATAGTATAATGATAACAAATAACGGATATAGGAGGAATAATTATGGTTAAGGTAATTATCGGCGAAAAGGGCACCGGCAAAACCGCCAAGCTTATTGACGCGGTCAATGCAGCCGAGGCGGCTTCCAAGGGTAATATCGTATTCATAAACAAGGGAGACAGACATATTTTTGATTTGACTCATCGGGTGCGCATTGTTGACTCGGTGGATTATTACATCACAAATTACGATGAATTTTATGGCCTTGTATGCGGTATTCTTTCCCAAAACTACGATATTTCCAACATATTTATTGACAGTATAACAAAAATAGTTAACAAGGACCTGGACGCTATGGTGGCCTGCCTGGATAAGCTGGATAAGGTTTCGACCGAGCACGGCGCCGAACTCATGGTTATAGTCAGCCTTAAAGAGGACGAGGCTCCCGAGGGACTTAAGAAATACTTATAATAAAAATTGGGCCGAAAACCGCCCTGTAATCTATGGGCGGCCGGCTGAAAACCGTGCAGAACGTTGTTGGAACAAGCGCCGCCGCGCTTGCTCCAACGCGGGTCTGCGCTTTTTTGCGGCTCATCTTTTGCGCCATTCACGGAGCTGGGGGAGACCTTTTTCAAAAAAAACTTGAAAAATATAAAAAAACACTTGCATTTGTTGTCCAAATGTGGTAAAGTATTATAGTGACATTGATATGCGTTAATTTACGGAGGTGTAATGGTATGAAGTTGGCCGCTACTCTGGTCTATCTTGTGATCGCGCTGGTGCTTACGGTCGTTGTTCTGCTTCAGGAGGGTAAGGACCCCAGAGATTCCGCCATCATGGGCGGCTCGTCAGATACCTTCTTTGGCAAGAATAAGGCCCATACGATGGAGGGTTTTATGGAAAAGCTTACGAGCGTTTTTGCTATACTGTTTTTCGTACTTTCCATTGTCCTTTCTCTTAACATATTTAAGTAAGGAAGGCTTCAGGCACCGGACAGGTGCCTGTTTTTATTTGCAAATTTTGTGATATTAACAGACATAAGGGAGAAAATTAGGGAGATTATATGACAAGAAAAGAAAGGATTTGTCGCTTTATCTCGGCTCCGGGATACGAGCCCGTTGACCGCGGGCGTTTGGCCGAGGCGCTCAAAGTCCCGGAGAAAAGCTTGAACCGCTTCAATGGCGAGGTGGACCAACTGATAAGGAGCGGCGACATCGTTGAGAGCCGCAAGACCGGCCGTTTGCGTACCGTTAAGTCCGTCGGCCTTGCGAAGGGCGTTCTCAGAGTAAATCCAAAGGGCTTCGGCTTCGTCATTCGGGAAGATGGGGGCGAGGACCTTTATGTGAGCGAGAAGTTTTTTAATTCGGCCATAAACGGCGATACCGTATTGGCAAGGCGTATTTCGCCTGAAAACGGCCGGGATCGCTGGGCCGTCTATTCCGTGCTTGAAAGGGGCAATAACAAGGTTGTCGGCCTGCTCAGACTATACCCAGGCATGGGCGTCGTCACGCCCGACAATGAAAAGCTGCCCAGGGAGATGTTTGTTTCAGACAACGGCAAGGCCCTCGACGGCCAAAAGGTGGTGGCGCGGATAACAGGTTATCCCGCCGACGGCAGCCTCCACGGGGAGATCGAGGAGGTGCTGGGCTTCCCTGACGATTTCGGGGTAGATGTGCTGTCAATAATAAAAGACTATGGGTTTGAGCCGGAGTTCCCCAAAAACGTTGTCTCGCAGTCCAAGGCCGTGCCCTCCGAGGTTTCCCCGGATGAAACAGCGGACAGGCTCGACCTCCGCGACAAGCTGATAATCACTATTGACGGCGACGATACAAAGGATATCGACGACGCCGTCTCGCTGGAGAGGGCCGGCAGCGGCTGGCGGCTGGGCGTCCACATTGCTGATGTCAGCGCCTATGTACGCCCCGGTTCGGCGCTGGACAAGGAGGCCCTTAAAAGGGGAACCAGCGTTTATCTGGCGGACAGAGTAGCGCCTATGCTGCCGCCCAGGCTCAGCAATGGCGTCTGCTCTCTGAACGAGGGCGAGGACCGGCTGACAATGACGGTTTTCATGGACATGGACGAAGACGGCGGCGTGACCGGCGCCACATTCCACAAGTCGGTCATTCGTTCCGCCCACCGCATGACCTATAACAATGTGGAAAAGATATTGAAAGGCGACAAGAAGCTGACCGAGCGCTATGCCGACGTCGCGCCCATGCTTCGGGATATGCGGATTTTGAGCCAAAAACTCAAAAGGCAGGCCCTGCGGCGTGGATATATAGAACTGGCCATACCCGAGGCTAAGGCAGTTTTGGACGAAAAGGGCCGCGCCGTGGCCATTGAGCTCCGCCGCGCCAGCGACGCTACCGAGCTCATTGAGCAGTTCATGGTGGCGGCCAATATGACCGTGGCTAAGTTCCTGTGTGAGCGCAAAATTCCGGCGATTTATCGGGTGCATGGACTCCCCGACGAGGCCAAGCTCAAAACTGTGCGGCGGATGGTCAGCGGCATGGGCATCAATCCCAATCTTCCGGTTGCGGAGATACTTAAAGCCGCCGAGGGTACCGAGAGGGAGGCCGTCGTTTCGGCCCTTGTGCTGCGCAGCATGGCCAAGGCCGCCTATGCCGACAAAAATCTTGGCCACTACGGCTTGGGTGCGGAGTATTACTGCCATTTTACCTCGCCCATACGCCGGTATCCCGACCTGGTCTGCCACCGGGCGCTAAAGGCCGCCATCGAAAACGACGCGGCCGCCATGAGGTCTCTCCGGCTGACGGCTGCCGACGCGGCGGAGCAGAGCAGCGAACGGGAAACCGCCGCCGAGCGCTGTGAGCGTGATGTGCTGGACATGAAAAAGGCCGAATATATGGAACAGTTCGTGGGTCAGGACTTCCACGGGGTTATATCCTCGGTGACGGGCTTTGGCTTTTTCGTGGCCCTGCCCGATACGGTTGAAGGCCTGGTGAGCGTGACCTCTCTCAATGACGATTACTACGTCTTTGACGAGGAGGATATGTGCCTTTACGGCAAGCGCAGCCACAAGCGGTACTGCTTGGGCGACGGCGTGGACGTTACCCTTGTGTCCGCCAACCGTCAAAACAGGAAAATCGAATTTGCGGTCAAGGGCCAAAAGGCCCGTAAGCCCGAGAAAAAGGAGGCGCCCAATGGCGGAAAACAAAAACGTAAAAATTCTGGCGCAAAACAAAAGCGCGTATCACGAGTTTTTCATAGAAGAAAAAATAGAGGCCGGCATTGAGCTTTTCGGCACCGAGGTAAAGTCTATCCGGCAGGGCAAGGTAAATCTCAAAGAGAGCTACTGCGAGATAGACGGGGGGCAGATGTTCATTCACGGAATGCACGTTTCGCCCTATGAACAGGGCAATATCTTCAACAAGGACCCCCTGCGCACCCGGCGGCTGCTCTTGCACAAGGGCGAGATAATGCGGCTTTTCGGCAAGGTTAAGCAAAAGGGTCTGACCCTTGTTCCGCTAGACGTGTATCTCAAAGGTTCGCTGGTGAAAATGACCGTTGCCCTCGCCCGGGGAAAAAAGCTCTACGATAAGCGAGAGGACGCCGCCAAGCGTGACGCCCGCCGGGAAATGGACCGGGCGCTTAGGGAACGGCAGAAGCAGTAACCGCCCCGGTTGAACGTCTATCCGAATAAGCGGCCGCCTATCCGAATTTTATATTGATTTCTCCAATAATTTTATGTTACAATAAAACCAAAGGGGAGATCAAAAATGAAAACTGTCGGCGAAAAGATTGCGTCCCTGCGCAGGGACAGGCACATGACCCAAGAGGAGCTTGCCGCCAACCTGGGCGTGTCGGCCCAGTCGGTCTCAAAATGGGAAAACAACGTCACCATGCCGGACATTCTGCTTTTGCCGGTAATAGCGGGCTTATTTGAGGTGACCGTGGACGAACTGTTTTCCATAGAAAGACCCGGGCGCAAGGGCTCCTTCTCCGCCGAGGAAACTCCGGCGGCTGTCTACAAATCGGTAATTGAGACAATGTGGGGTTGGGATACGGAGGCTCAGCCGGAGCTTGTAATTAAAAACCTCAAAAATAATTGGGGACGGCATACGGGCTTTGTATCAAGGCAGGCCGGTGGCGTTTACGCCAACAAAGATATGGCCCTTGTCTGGCTCCCAGACAGTGAAACCGACCTTGCTCTGCTGGAAAGTGAGGCTGCGGCGGAGTTTTTGGCGGCTTTGGCGGACGCTTATGTGCGCAAAATTATTAAACACCTGATTAAAAAGCCCGGCGTATACACGGCGGCTTCACTTGCCGCCCTCTGTGATATGGACGAAAAGGATGCCCGGACGGCCATTGAAAGGCTGGAGGCTTATAACCTTGCGGAAAGGCGGTCAGTGGATGTGGGCGCGGGAGAAAAGCTGGACGTGTACAGCCTTTTTGGCGAACATAAGATAAAGCTGCTGCTGTGCCCGCTTTTGTCTCTCGCGGAGCGGCTTGCGGATTTTCACGAGGACTGGTGCGGGTTCCGAAATTAGACAGAAAAATCAAATCAAGGACAAAAAAACTCGCCTTTTGTCCTTGATTTGTAACATAGATTATGGTATAATAACATTATAATATATGGGGCCGTAACGGCTTCGACGGGGATGTTGAAGCTTGGGAAGCGAGCCGCGGCGGGAACCGCGTTAAAATCCCAACTTAAAATTAAACGCTAACAATAATAGATTAGCTTACGCGGCCTAACTTGGCCCGTCGTCCTTACCCGGAGTACCGCGGCCGGGATAAGGGCGTCACTCAGCGGTGAACGTGATACGGTTAAGCTTTGCGCCGTACATGACAAATGAAGCTACTGAAGCCCGGAGGCCGTCAATAGCCGCCCCGCGGAGGGAATGTTAAAATGTTGACTGCGCTCGGAGACGCCCGGGTGGAGATGTTTTCGGACAGGGGTTCAACTCCCCTCGGCTCCACCATCCAATTTCACGAAAGGGAGATGCCGGTCTCCCTTTTGTGGTATATGGGGATAGAAGGTGATAGAATGAAATGTATGGAATGTGGAAAAAATATTGAGCTAACTGAAAAAACTTATGAAGTAAACAAAAATCAAGCTCATATAAGGATAGAAAATGTTCCGGCCTATGTTTGCGAGTGCGGCGAGGTATATTATTCGGATGAGGTTTTTGA
>CANRHW010000029.1 GCA_947630525.1 uncultured Clostridia bacterium
GTTTTTTTCAAAAAGTTCATATTTTATACACAATTGCTATATGACTGCCGCACATTTATGTCCAATTATACTATTTATCGTTGAAGCTAATTCTTCGCTGCCGCTGCATTCAAAGCCCGCGCGGGCCCTGATGCGGCCGTAGGGGGAGCTTATCACCACAGGCACGCTTCCGGGATGCGCCGCCACAATCTCGCGTATGCGGTTCAAGGTCGGAAGCTCGGCAGGCCCGAGGGATATTTCCAGGCAGCCGGAGGCGGGCGCGCCGTTCCCCGCGAGGACTGTAACCCGCCCGGCCGAGAGATCGGACTTTGGCGCAAAGGGGGCGGCGGTCTCCATTATCAGCTTTGGGGCTTCTTCTTCCTTAATATCTATCCGGCCGGTAACGGTAACGATGCTGTTTTCCCTTATTATCTCGCCCAGGTTGGAATACAGCTTTGGGAAAACGATTATCTCAATGCTGCCGCTGAAATCCTCAAGACGCACATAGGCCATCATGGTATTGCTGCGTGTGAGCTTTTCCTTAACGGAGGATATTATGCCCGCCACGGTCACAATATCGCCGTCGCTGACCTCTCGTTCTTCCTGGTCGGCAGTGATAGAAGCTATCTTCGGCAGGCCCAGCCCGTTCAGGGCCCTGCGGTAATCGTCCAGCGGATGGCCCGAAATATAAATTCCCGTAGCCTCGCGCTCCATATCCAGCAGTTCACGGCGGCTGCGTTCAGGCAGGTCGGGGAAAACGTCGGTCTTGTCTTCGTCCTCGCCGCCGAAAAACGAAAGCTGGCCCGCGATATTATCCTTTGCGCTGCGTGACGCGGAGGAAAGCACCTGCTCATAGACCGCAAGCTTCTGCCAGCGGGTGCCGGGCAGACCGTCAAAGGCTCCGCTTTTGATAAGGCCTTCCACGCCGCGTTTATTCATATCGGTGCCGGTCATGCGGTCGGCAAAATCCCGCAGACTTTTAAATGGGCCGCCGATTTTGCGCTCCTCCACGCAGTGGCGGACAAAGCCCTCGCCCACATTTTTAATGGTGGTGAGGCCAAAGCGTATGGCCCCGTCTTCTACCGTAAAATCGCTGTCACTCTTATTTATGTCGGGCGGCAGTATTTTTATGCCCTTTTGGGTGCAGTTGTTTATATATGCGGCCACCTTTTCATTTTCACCCATAACGCTGCTTATAAGAGCCGCCATAAAGGCCTCGGGGTACAGGCATTTCAAATAGGCGGTCTGATAGCCCACAACCGCATATGCCGCCGCATGGCTCTTGTTAAAGGCGTACTTGGCAAAGGCGTCCATATCGTCATAAATGCTTGTGGCCGTCCGCTCGTCAATGCCGTTGCGGATGCATCCGGGATAGCGGACGCTGCCGTCGTCGTTCAGTTCTCCGTAAATAAAGCTCTTGCGGGCCTTTTCCATATCCTTGGCCTTTTTCTTGCTCATCGCCCGACGAACCTCGTCGGCCCTGCCCATGGAAAAGCCGGCCAGCTTTTGAACTATCTGCATGACCTGCTCCTGATAAACTATGCAGCCGTAAGTCGATTCAAGTATAGATTCAAGGCTGGGGTGCTTGTAGCGCACCTTGCTGCGGTCGCTTTTGGCGGCGACATAGGCGGGGATAAAGTCCATGGGGCCGGGGCGGTAAAGGGCGATTCCGGCAATAATATCCTCCAGATTTTCGGGGCAAAGCTGGCGCATAAAGCGGCGCATACCCTCGCTTTCCAACTGGAACACGCCGTCGGTGTCGCCCTCGGCAATCATTTTGTAGACCTCCGGCACGCCGTAGTCGATTTTGTCCATATCTATTTTTATCCCCTGGGCCGCAAGGATTTTAAGGCAGTCGTCGATTATGGTAAGGTTGCGCAGGCCAAGGAAGTCCATCTTCAGCATACCGAGCTCCTCAACGGTGTCCTTGGTGTACTGGGTGGAAATGATATTGTCGCTGCGCTGAAGCGGCAGGTAGGTGGACACCGGCTGGCTGGCTATAACCACGCCCGCGGCATGGGTGCCGATATTGCGCGGCAGGCCCTCTATGGCAAGGGCCGTATCGATTATCTTCTTTACGGTCTGGTCGGAGTCATAAGCGCTTTTTAGCTTGGGATTTTCCTCCAGGGCCTGGGTCAGCGTCATGCCGAGCTTCATGGGCACCATCTTTGCGATGGGGTCCACGTCGCTGTAGGCCACGCCCAGCACGCGGCCGCAGTCCCGGATAGCGCCGCGGGCCTTCATGGTGCCGAAAGTGCCTATCTGGCAGACGTTTTCGGGCTTGTACTTGTTGATAACATAATCTATGACCTCGCCGCGGCGGCGGGGGCAGAAATCCACGTCAAAATCCGGCATGCTTACCCGCTCGGGGTTAAGGAAGCGCTCGAACACCAAATTATACTGAGTGGGCTCCACGTTGGTTATATGCAGGCAGTAGGCGGCGATGCTGCCGCAGCCGCTGCCGCGGCCGGGCCCCACGGGGATGCCGTTTTTCCGGGCGTAGTTGATAAAATCCCAGACTATCAGATAATAGTCCACAAAGCCCATGGACGTTATAACGCCGAGCTCGTACTCCAGCCTCTCGCGGTGGGTCTCGGCCTCACTGCCGTAGCGCTCCGCAAGACCATCGTCACAGAGCTTGCGCAGATATTCCTCGGCGGTGTAACCCGCCGGCACGTCATAGTGGGGCAGATGGCGCTCGCCGAACTTAAATTCAAAGCTGCACTTTTCGGCAATTTTGGCCGTATTGTCAAAGGCCTCCGGAAGATTGGGGAACAGGGAGCGCATTTCCTCCTCGCTCTTTAGGTAAAATTCCTCGGTGCCAAAGCGCATACGGTCAGTGTCGCTGAGCTGCTTGCCCGTCTGTATACACAATAGCACATCCTGATTTTTGGCGTCGGGCTTGGTCAGGTAATGAGCGTCGTTGGTGACCACCATTGGTGTGTCGGTCTCTCTGGCGAGCTTGATAAGCAGGGGGTTGAGCCGCTTTTGGTCATCAAGGCCGTGATCTTGAAGCTCAATATAAAACTCGTCGAAGAGGCCCTTATAATACTCGACCACATCTCGAGCGGTATTTTCGTCGCCGCTGAGCAGCGCCTGGGGTATCTCCCCCGCCAGGCAGGCGGAAAGGGCGATAAGTCCGCCCCTGTACTTTTCCAAAATATGCCTGTCCACACGGGGCTTGTAGTAAAAGCCGTCCACCCAGCCGGCGGAGACTATCTGTATGAGGTTGTTGTAGCCTTCCTCGTTCCGGCACAGCAGCACCAGGTGATTGGTGTCGTTGCCTTCCCTGCCCCGTTTGTTTGTCATGTCCCGGGCGGTGTATATTTCGCAGCCGATTATGGGCTTTACACCCTCGGCCTTACAGGCCTTGTAAAAGTCCACGGCTCCGTACATAACTCCGTGGTCGGTAAGGGCCACCGAATTCATGCCCAGCTCCTTTGCGCGCTTGGGCAGCTCGCTGACCCGGCACATTCCGTCAAGGAGGCTGTATTCGCTGTGGACATGAAGATGTGTGAACATGGCTTGTCACCTCTTTCGTGGAATTAATCCTTTTACTTTCTTAATATGATGTTTTTAGCATTAGCCCGCCTGCCCGCTTCCCAGCTCCAGCAGCTTATTCAGTCTGCGGCTGAGGGTGCTTTTGCTTATGCCGGTGAGCTCCGCCAGCTCGGTCAAATTCATTTCCGGGTTTTCCGCCCGGGCGTAGGCCACGGATTTAAGCCCCTCGTCAAGGGTTTCAAGCATACCGGTGCGGGCCAGCTCGTCAATGGCGGCGCACTGATTGGCGGAGACCGTCATCGCCCTGTCCATGTTCGCTATCAGGAAGTTGCTGCGGCGGTTGCTTTCGTTGCTGATATCCTTTTCTATCTGCACATATGACAGCGCCAGCATGGACTTTTGCGCGCCCATGACGAGCAGCGCGTCGCTGACAGCCTCATAATTTTCAAGATAAACTATATTGTAATTTTTCCTCCGGGCGCTTTTGGGTTCAAGGCCGAAGCTTTCAAGCATTTCGGAGGCCAGGGCCGCCACCGCCCGGTTGTAGGCAAAAAGCTCCAGCCGGTAATTTTTGCGGGGGTCGGCGGCGGTGCCGGCCATGAGGAAGGCTCCGCGGAAAAAGGCCCGCTTGCAGCAGTCACTGTCAAAAACCTCCTCGTCGATGGCCATATCCCCGCCGTCGTCAAACAGGCCCAGCTCGTCCAACCGGCGGCGCGGCACCGAGATCACCGGCTCCGCCTGAACTTCGCCGTAGCCCAACACCCTTTTGAGCAGCCCGCATATGCGGCGGAAAACGTCGCTCCGCTCGGTACGCAGAGTCAGCCGTTCGCCCTCGACATTGCCGCCGAAAAGGAGAATTGCCGCCAGCTCGCTCCGGCGGCAGCACAAATTTTTATCGCTTATGGTACAAAGCTCTTTTTTTACATCGGACGAAAAAGACATAAAGGCATCATCTTTCTATATCTCTGTGCGCAACCGTCACCTTTGTTCCGTTCTGGGTAAGCAGCTTGGCAAGAGCCTCAGTAATGGCAACGCTGCGGTGGCGGCCGCCGGTGCAGCCTATGCATATTACGAGCTGGGTCTTGCCCTCGTCAATATAGTGAGGCAGCAAGGTGGATATCATCTCGAACAGCATATCCAAAAATTTCAACGACTGGGGGAAGTCCATTACGTAATCCCTAACGGGAGCTTCAAGGCCGGTGTGCGCTTTGAGGTTTTCAATATAAAAGGGATTTGGCAAAAAGCGCACGTCAAACACCAGGTCTGCGTCGGAGGGTATGCCGAACTTGAAGCCAAAGGACCGGCACTCAACCATAAAATAGTCCCGCTCCCCGTCGCCGTAAAGTTCCGTGACGATTTTTTTAAGCTGGCGGGTGAGGAGGTTGCTGGTATCAATAACATGGTCGGCGCACTGGCGCAGTCCACGGAGCTTTATCTGCTCTCTTTCGATGCCGTCGGCAATGCGGCCGTCGGCGCTCATGGGGTGACTGCGGCGGGTCTCCTTGTAACGCTTGATTATAACGTTTTCGTTAGCCTCCAAAAACAGCACCTCAAAGGGGAAGTCCTCGGTCCTTAGGGCGTCAAGCTCCTTTTCGATATCGTCAAACATATCGCCGCTGCGTATATCGGTAACTATGGCCACGTTCTGCAAATTCTTTTCGTTATAGCAGGCCCGGGCAAAGGCGCTTATGAATATGGGCGGCATATTGTCTATGCAGTAATAGCCTATATCCTCCATAAAGTGCATGACCTGGGTCTTGCCCGCTCCGCTCATGCCGGTGATTATAACAAATCTCATCTATCCTCACCCCCAAATTTTAACTTCCGGCTCAAGTACAACGCCGGCTCTGTCGTAAACCGTCTTTATCACATGGTCCATGACCGCCAATACGTCGGCGGAGGTGGCCCCACCCCTGTTAATTACAAAGCCCGCGTGCTTTTCGCTGACCTCCGCGCCGCCCACCGAATAGCCTTTAAGGCCCGCCTCTTCGATAAGTGCGCCCGCAAAATGGCCGGCCGGGCGCTTAAAGGTGCTGCCCGCGCTGGGGTATTCCAGGGGCTGCTTTTCCCGGCGGCGGCGGTTAAGCTCCCTGATTTTTTCTGCAATTTCATCTTTTTTCCCTGGGAAAAGGGAAAAAGTGACGCCGGTAACTATACATCCGCTGTCCTGTAGGGCGCTGCGCCGGTAGCCAAACTCCATTTCCTCATTGGAGGCCACGTATTCTTCTCCGTCCGGCCCCACAAATGACACAGCCTCGGTCACGTCTTTGAGCTCGCCGCCGTAAGCGCCGGCGTTCATGATTATGCCCCCGCCCACGGTGCCGGGTATCCCGGCGGCAAATTCCAGCCCGGCGAGGGAATTTTCCATGGCGGCGTTTGCAACGGCGCCGAGCTGAGCCCCGGCCTGGGCCGTGACGCAGTTTTCAAACACGCCTATTTCGCCCATACGTTTGCCGATGCGGATTATCGGCCGCTCTATCCCACCGTCGGCGGCGAGGACGTTGCTGCCGTTGCCAAGAACAAGATAGGGCTGGGCCGCGGCGGCAAACAGCCGCAATATTTCTTTTATTTGCCCGGAGGTTTCCGGCTCCAGAATAAGGGCGGCCCTGCCGCCGGTCCTGAAAGTGGTGTACTTATCCATTGCCGCCCCGAAAACGATTTGTTCAGGCTTTAAAACATTTTTCAGTTCCGTAAGCAGTCCGTCGTCCATAAACGTACCTCCTCAAAGCTCCAGCCCCAGGTAATCCGCCAGTTTTTTAAGGCTGGTATTTAAGATCAGCTCTCTGGGAAAGTCTATCTCCCTAAGCATTTTGTCGGAATTGTAAACCTCGCCCACGTCCTCGCTGAAATGGGCGTCGGTGCTCATGACCACGGGTATCTCCATTTCCTTGCAGATAAGGGCGATATCCCGGCAATTTTCGGCGCTGCCACGGCGCACGTCAAAGGAGTGATGATTTATCTCCACGATGCGGCCGGTCTCCTTAACCTTTTGGAGCACGGCCCGATAGTCGCATTTATACCGGCCGTCGCCCATATGGCCGATGACGTTTATCTTTGCGTGGCGGTCAAGGGCGTTGATATAGCCCTCGGTCACGGCGTCGGGGCCAAGGCGCGTATCAAAACAGGGCGTGTGCATTGAAGCCACTACCAGCTCCAACGGAGCAAGGGAATAGCCGTCAAGGTCGATATCCCCCTGTGGGTTCAGAATATTTACCTCCGCGCCCTTTATGAGCCGAAGGCCCTTTACGTAAAGAGGGAAGTTCTTCAGCGATGAAAAATGCCACAAATCCGCCCCATCATTTGCCAAAAAAGGCCCATGATTGGTGACGGCAAGTCCCTCCATCCCCTTTTTCCGGGCGGCGGAGAGATTTTCCTCCAAGGTGGAATAGGCGTGATGGCTCACGTCCGTGTGAGTGTGAGTGTCAACGGCTATTATCAAAACAGATCTCCCCCTGAAATATTCTGGGCGGCCATCTGCTTGGAAAGTCTGTCGCTCAGTTCTGCGGCAGCGTTATAGCCCATCTTCTGCTGGCGGTTGTTTATGGCGGCTATCTCAATGATAACTGCCAGATTGCGTCCGGGGCGCACAGGTATGGTCAGGCTGGGCAGTTCGATGCCCAATATGCTGGTATGCTCCCGGTCAAGCCCAAGGCGCTCATAATTCTTGCCCTGTTGCCAGGGTTCAAGATTTATTACAAGGTCTATCTTTTCGGTGTCCTTTACCGAGCCCACGCCGAAGATGCGCTTTACGTCGACTATACCGATACCCCGCAGCTCCATAAAATGGCGGATTATCTCGGGCGAGGTACCAATAACGGTCTTGGCGGAGGTGCGCTTTATTTCCACGGCGTCGTCGGCCACCAAACGGTGACCGCGCTTGATAAGCTCGATAGCGGTCTCGCTTTTACCTACGCCGCTGTCGCCCAGCAGCAGCACGCCCTCGCCGTAGACCTCGACCAGCACGCCGTGACGGGTGATGGTGGGCGCGAGATAAACGTTGAGCGAGCCCAGTATCGCCGCTGTGAAATACGAAGTGTTCTCGTCCGTTCTGAGCAGAGGAACGCGGTGTATTTTGGCGGTCTCCAAAAGCTCGGGATAAATGTCCAGCGAACGGGTGACCACCACGCCGGGTATGCCCGTGGCCATGAGCTTGTCATAGGTGTTGAACCTTTCCTCCGGGGTCTTTTCCATCATGTAGAACTGCTCCGCCTTGCCCAAAATCTGAAGCCGGTCGGCGTCGAAGTAATCATAATACTCCGCGCCGAGCTGTATGCCGGGACGGTGCACGTCTGAACAGCTTATCATGATGCTGTCCAGATTGTCCGGAACATAGACCTTTTCCAAGTGGAAATCCTCAATTATCTTGGTCAGGGCAATGGACTCTCTGTGTGCTTCCATTTTTTATTCCTCCGTTCCGCCCTTAAGCTTTTCACTTTGGAAATGTGCGTTAAGGGCGTCAATTATTTCATCTAAGTCGCCGTTCATTATGGCCTCTATTTTGTAAAGCGTAAGATTTATGCGGTGGTCGCTGACCCGCCCCTGGGGGAAATTATAGGTGCGTATGCGCTCGCTGCGGTCGCCGCTGCCCACCTGACTGCGGCGTTCCCGGCTTATTTCGGCGTTGCGCTGACTTTCCATCATTTCATAAAGGCGGCTGCGCAGAACCTTCATGGCCTTATCCTTGTTTTTGAACTGGCTTTTTTCGTCTTGGCAGGTGACCACCAAGCCCGTGGGCAGGTGAGTTATCCTCACGGCGGAATCCGTGGTGTTTACGCACTGGCCGCCGGGGCCGCCGGCCCGATAAACGTCGATTTTAAGGTCGTTGGGGTTTATATCCACCTCAACCTCCTCCATTTCCGGCAAAACGGCCACAGTGGCGGCGCTTGTCTGTATGCGGCCGCTGGATTCCGTCTCGGGCACGCGCTGCACCCGATGGACGCCGCTCTCATATTTAAGGCGGCTGTAAGCCCCCTCGCCCTCGACGGAAAACGTTATCTCCTTATATCCTCCAAGGTCGGTGGGGTTGGAGTTCATTATCTCTATCTTCCAGCGCCGGCTGTCGGCATACATGGAGTACATGCGGAACAGCTCCCCCGCAAAGAGAGCCGCCTCCTCGCCGCCGGTGCCGCCGCGTATTTCCATGATAACGGACTTTTCATCGTTGGGGTCCTTGGGTATGAGGAGTATTTTCAGTTCCTCCTCGATGGCGGGCAGCTTTTCTCTGGCCTCGTCCATCTCCATGTGCAAAAGCTCCTCAAAGTCCTTGTCGGGCTTTTCGGCCAGCATCTCCTTAGCGTCCTCTACGGTTTTGATAAGCGCCTTATACTCCCCGTATTTTTCCACAATGGGGGTCAAATCGCTGTGCTCCTTCATGAACCTGCGCCAGGTGTTTTGGTCTGCAATGACGGCGGGGTCGCTTATTTTGCGGCCAAGCTCATCATAGCGGTCAACTATCAAATCAAGCTTGCTGAACATTGTGTCACCTCTATTTATCGCGTTTGAGCAAGTAATCCGCCAGTTCCCGCAGGAAAGCGCCCTTTTCGCCCAGAGGCTCGACGGCGCTCAGCGCCAGGGCGGTCTCCCTTTCAAGGCGGAGCTTAGCCTCGTCAATGCCGTATACGGAAACAAAGGTGGCCTTGTTGTTGTCGGCGTCGCTGTTGCTCTTGCCCAACTGCTCGGCGCTGCTCTCCACATCGAGAATATCGTCCCTTATCTGGAAAGCCAGGCCAAGATGCACCGTATAATCCCGGAAGAAGTCAGCCTCCGCGCCGGCGGCAACGGCCCCCAGCTCACCGGCGGCCCGTATCAGCGCCCCGGTCTTGCGGTGATGTATTTTTTCCACGAGCTCCCTTGTGGCCTCGTGTGTCTCGGCAAAAATATCGTCGGCCTGGCCGCCTATCATGCCCATTGCGCCGCTGTTGCCGAACAGATGGGCTACGGCCCTTATATCCTTTTCGGCGTTGTGCGGTTCGGCCCCGCTTATGTGCTCCGCCGCCAGGTTGAGCAGCCCATCGCCCGCCAGCAGGGCCTGAGCCTCGCCGTATACCATGTGGTTTGTGGGCCGCCCACGGCGCAGACTGTCATTATCCATACAGGGCAGGTCGTCGTGTATGAGGGAATAAGTGTGTATCATTTCAATGGCGCAGCCGTATTTGAGCGCCAGGCCCATATCCCCGCCCAAAGCCTCGCAGCAGGCCATTACTATAACAGGGCGCACTCTTTTGCCCCCGGCAAGCAGGCTGTACGCCATAGCCCGGTAGGTTATCTCGTCGCTTGTTTTTACGGCCTTTTCCAGCGCCGCATTTATTTTATCCGTGTATTCGGAATATTTTTCGCTGAATGTCATATCTTTCATTCCTCTGCTTCAAATTCCTCTTCACTCCCGTCGGCAAGGAGCTTAGTCACTTTTAGTTCGGCCCCCTCCAGCAGCTTGCGGCATTCCTTTGTCAGACCCACGCCCTTTTCAAAAAGTTCCATGGCCTCTTCAAGAGTGGTTTCGCCGCTCTCCAGCTTTTTAACGGTGAGTTCAAGTTCGTTGAGCGCGTCCTCAAATTTCAGTTCCATTTGTATTTCCCTCCTTATCGGTAACTATGGACCTTATCCTGCCGTCGGCCACGGTGGTCCAAAGCTCGTCGCCGCAGGTCACGTCCTCAAGCAGGCGGACGGCCTTATCTCCGGCCATAGCCACGCTGTATCCCCTCTCAAGCACGCTCAGGGGGCTAAGGGCGTTTAGCCGGCCGGCTTCGACGCTCAGTCTGCGCCGGCCGCTTTCAAGCAGGCTTTTATACGCGGCAATCATTCTGTCCTGCAAACGGTCCGCCCGTATCTGCATTTCGCCGAGTCTGCGGCGCAGGCCCGTAATGCCCGACCGCTGACTGAGCAAGCCGAGGGTTCGTTTTGCCGCGGCGAGCCTTTCCTTTAGTCTTAGGTCCAATCTGCTGCGGCACTCGCCTATACGCCGCTCAATAGCCGCCAGCTCCGGCACGGCAAGCTCCGCCGCCGCCGATGGCGTTGGCGCCCGCAAATCCGCGGCAAAATCGCAAATGGTAAAATCCGTTTCGTGGCCCACCGCCGAAATTATCGGTATTTCCGACTCGGCAACGGCCCTGGCGACGGCCTCCTCGTTAAAGGCCCAAAGGTCCTCTATGCTCCCGCCGCCGCGGCCCACGATAAGTACGTCGGCAGTCTTGGTCATGTTAAAATACTCGATGGCGCCCACCACGCTGGCCGCGGCGCCCTCACCCTGAACAAGGCAAGGATAAAGCACGGCCTTTGCCAGCGGGTACCGCCGCCGCAGCACGTTGATAATATCCCGCACGGCCGCGCCGGTAGGGCTGGTACAAATGCCGACCGTTCTTGGGAATTTAGGCACGGGCTTTTTCCGGGCCGGATCAAAAAGGCCTTCGGCGGCCAGCTTCTTTTTAAGCATTTCAAACCGAACGTACAGATCGCCCTGTCCGTCGGCCTCCATGTTTTCCACGTAAAGCTGATAACCGCCGTCCCGCTCATAGACGGCCACCCGTCCGCCGGCAAGAACCTTCATGCCGTTTTCGGGCTTGAAAGCCAGCCCCGCCGCCGCCGAGCGGAACATTACCGCCCGCAGCACCGAGCCATCGTCCTTTAATGTCATATATATATGGCCCGAGGAATGAAACTTCAGGTTGCTTATCTCGCCCTTTATCCACACATTGCGCAGAACCGGCGTCTGCTCCAGCAGGGCCTTTATATAGTTGTTAAGCTGGGTTACGGTGGCTATCCGTCTGTTATCCGGCATAATTTTCCCCATCCTCGGACTTTATTTGGCGGCGTATTGCCTTACGAATGAACGCATAACTCCGTTGATAAAGGACGGCGCGTCATCCCCGCCGTATTTTTTTGCAAGGTCAACGGCCTCGTTTGCCGCCGCTCCCGGCGGTACGTCGCTCACATAAAGCGTCTCAAAAGCCGCCAGCTGCAAAAGCGCAAGGCTCACCTTGGCGATACGCTCAATGGTCCAGTTTTTCAGAAACGGCTGTATCTTGGAATTGATCTCATCCTGATGCTCCTCAACTCCCCGGAGCACCGTCTCGATATAAGCCATGTCACGTGGATTTACTTGTTTAAGCTCCCAAACGTCGCCGTCCTCAACGGTCTCATTGAACCTATCCAAAAGCTCGTCGGCGGTGGCGCCGGTCACTCTTGCCTCGAATATCATTTTAAAGCAGTCCTCGCGGGCCAACTTTCTGCTCATCAGCTACACTCCTTTGCTAAGACCTATGATGTCGCTGGCGGTCACATACAGGGCCAGCAGCATCAGCAGCGCAAAAAACACGGCGTTGACAGCGCCCACTACCTGGGGCTTGATTTCTCGACCGGTGATTTTTTCAATTATGAGGAATAATATCTGCCCTCCGTCCAAAGCCGGTATGGGCAGCAGGTTGAAAACGCCCAAATTTACCGTGATAAGGGCAAAGAGCGACAGCAGCGAAAGCCAGGTGTAAGGCGACTGGCTTTCGGCCACATCGTCCACAACGGCCACTATTT
>CANRHW010000030.1 GCA_947630525.1 uncultured Clostridia bacterium
AAGTTTTTTCTCAAATTTACTTACGCTTTCGCATAAGTCCTCTTGAGCCCTTAACGCTATCTAATTTTCAAGGTCCACCAGCCTGAGGCTGGACCCTATTTCGCGCATCAGCGTTTGCCAGGCACTGCTGCCTTGCCCGCGCCTCTGCGTCCGTGTGGGTTTTTACACTCTTTGGCCATTCGGCCCCGCTTACCCGCGCACAGCGCTGTAAGTCTTTGCCGCCGCTTTCGCTGACAGCTTAATTAGTTTAACACAATTGCTCCCGTTTGTCAAGCCCTTTTTTTAATTTTTTTAAAAAAATTTCTCATGGCGGAAATCACGGCGTCATAAACGGCCGCAAATCCCAGAGACAAAAGGAATACCAGCAGCGGTTTAGCGTACATATAGACCGTATTCCACGCATATCCGTATTTCATTCCTTCTAAATCCAGGCAGTTAAGCACAATAATATGCACTATATAAATTGTGGTGCTATACCTACGTCCCATTGCGGACACAACTCTAAGAACGGGATTTTTTTTGAACCTATCCTCGTCGGCGCACATACAAGCCAGCATCAATGAGAGCACGAGGAAAAATGTGCTGACGAACATTTCCCTAGAGCCGGCCCAAAAGGCGTACATTTTTACATACAGATGAGCCTCGGCTACTGAAAGCGCCGCGAACACACCGGCCATAACAAGGGGCGCAACGTTATTGCCAACTCTTTTTACAATGGGCCTTTCATAAGCGGCAAGCATATCGCCCAGGCAAAAAAACGGTATCCCGGTGAGCAGGAAATTCCTCACATATGGGACCGGCAGTTCACGCCCGAAGAAACGCATGGGGAACTGGCCTATTATATAGCCGAACACGAGGAGTACGGGCGCCAAAGCCCACAACACCCTGCGGCCCGAGAGTTTATCAAACACAAGCGCCGCCAGCAGCACATAAAGCACTGCCGACAGGTACCAGATATGGCTGCCATAGGGCACGATATTGAGAAAAAGATATTGCCAGATATCGCCCTGGGGCTTTGCAAATGTTCCATTATAGTGGAGAGAAAGCAAATTTTCCCAAAAAGTATAGAGCAGCACCGAACCCACCAAAAGAAGCACGATCTTTCTTATCTGACGCAGACCGCCGTTCCTGTCCACGGTGCGTTGATAAAAAAAGCCCGTGACAGCAAAGAACGTAGGAACGGCCACGCGCGCCAGCGAAAGCGAAACAAAGCCCGCCTCACCGGGCATAAGAGCATGGATGCAGACAATTAAAAAGGCACAGACAAGCTTGAGAAAATCAAAGGTGTAATATCTGCGGCCATGGGGAGGCGGCGTCACCTCCGCCGCGGTTATCTGAGACTGACAGGCGGGTTCCGCCGAGACCTCCGGGGGCATATCGTACATAGTCATACGCCACGATCCTTTTCGGTGAATTTCTGCCAAAACGCAATTACCACAGGAACGGATTTAAGCCGCCCCTGTGGTAAATAGCGCTAAAACTATCTAAATTGGGACAATTACTTAGCAGCGATTATCCAAACGGTCGCGTTAGATTTGGCGACCTGCTGAATGGCATTGCCTACTACGGAAAGATAGAGGCCGGACATCATGCTCTTGATGTAATATCCATTGTCGCCGTCTTTTTCAAATACCCACATCTGGTTTTCGCCGCCGTTGCCTTCCCAAACGATGATCTCGCCGCCAACGTCATGGGACTGGCCGGAAACGTCCATATACAGGCCTGTGCCAAGGTTCTTGAACGACGCGCCGTCAAGAGTCCACTGCTGATTGCCGTTATTGGTGTAAGCGGTCACGGAAAGAGACTGATTATTGGAACCAACCGTAAGCACGTTGTCGGTGCCGGTCTGAACGATGATGAAGTCACCGCCGACGCTGGTCATATTAGTATACTTACTGGTAGGCCCGGTAACGGAAGTAACGGTGTTGGGATTATTGACAACGCCGCCGGTAACGCTGGTGTCGGCAACAACGAGCTTCGTTGCGCTGGACTTGTCGACCTGCTGAACGTTGCCGCCAACTATGCCAAGATAAAGATTGGACATAGTGCTCTTGAGATAATAACCGTCGTTATCCTTTTCAAAGGCCCACTGCTGATTTACGCCGCCGTTGCCCTCCCATACGCCGATCTGGGCGCCGGGATCGCGGGATTCGCCGGACACGTCAAGGAAGAGGCCGGTGCCGAGATTCTTAATGGCGGAGCCGTCAAGAGCCCACTGCTGCCTGCTGTCGCCGGTATAAGCGCCCGTGGTTATGGTATAATTGTCGGAGCCGATATTAAGGGCATTTTCGGTGCCATAGGGAACCAAGATGAAGTTGCCGTTAATGCTGTCAAGATTCTTATAGCCGTTGGAAACAGTGGGAACGGTCGTACCCTGAGTTTCCGCCTGCTGAGGCTCGGGGTTGGCCGAAGCGACGATAAATCTGGTGGCGCCGGCCCTGTCGGTCTGCTGAGCGCTGCCGGAGGCCATGGAAACATAGAGGTTAGACATGGTGCTCTTTACATAGTAAGCGCCATTATCAAGCTCAAAGGCCCACTTCTGATTTGCGCCGCCGTTGCCTTCCCATACGCCGACCTGAGCGCCGGGATCGCGGGATTCGTTGGAAACATCCATATATGTGCCAGTAGCCACATTCTTGATGGAGGAACCGTCGAGAGTCCACTGCTGACGGGCGTCGCCCGCATAAGCGCCGCCGTTTACAATGGCATAATTGTCGCCGCCCACGGTAATGGCATTGTTAGTTCCTACGGGAACCATGATAAAGTTGCCGGAAATATAATCCAAATTGGTGTAAGCGCTGGTTACCGCCAGAGCGGACTCGGCTGCGGAGCCTACCTCAATAGGAGTAAATCTGGTGGCGTTGATAAGAGAACGCTGGATAGCCAGGCCATCGACAATAGAGACGTAGAGGCCGGAATTGTTATTCCTGATATAGTAGCCGTCATCAAATATATCGAAAGACCAGTTCTGGCCGATGCCGGCCTTTTCCTCAACGCAAAGCTTGATAGCAAGAACGGTGGAGCCGTCATGGATGCCCAGGCGCTTGCCGGTAGCGGTATTTACTATAGCCGTACCGTCAAGGGTCCACTTCTGATCGTCGGTAGCCGTATAAGGACCGGCCACAACGGTATGACCATCCTTGTCGATAGTGAGGATAGAGCCGTCTGCGGCGGAAAGTACAAACTCGCCGATAGCGCTCATGTCGGGGAGATTTGCCCCGGCTGCGCCGCCGGCAGCCGCACCGCCGGTGGTAACTATAGTACCGTCAGTGATGACCCACTTAGTAGCGGAGCCCTTGGAGCGCTGCTGTACGCTGCCGCCCACATATGCAAGGTAAAGACCGGACATGGCGTTTTGGAAATAGTAGCCGTCGCCGTCCTTTTCAAGAGTCCACTGCTGGTTAGCGCCGCCGTTGCCTTCCCATACGCCGACCTGGCCGCCCTCGTCCATAGACTGGTTGAATACGTCCATATAGGCGCCGGTAGAAGAGCTGCGCACGCCCGAACCGTCAAGAGACCATTTCTGCATATCGCCGCCAACGGAAAGGGAAGCGCCGTCGGAAGCCACATAAAGTACGTCGGTGCTGCCCACGGGGGCTATCATGAATTCGCCGGACACGCTGTCCATATTCTTATAGCCGGTAGTGCCCGCGCCGCCGGTGGTAACTATGGTACCGTCGGTAACTATCCATTTGGTCGCGGAGCCGCGGCTGCGCTGCTGTACGCTGCCGCCGGAATAAGCCAGGTAGAGGCCGGACATGGCGTTCTTTATATAATAACCGTTGCCGTCATTTTCAAAGGACCACTGCTGATTGGCGCCGCCGTTGCCTTCCCATACGCCGACCTGGCCGCCCTCGTCCATAGACTGGTTGAACACGTCCATATAGGTGCCGGTGGAATCGTTCTTGATGCCCGCGCCGTCGAGAGACCATTTCTGCTGAGCCGCGCCCACAACAAGGGACGCGCCGTCAGAAGCTACGGAAAGCACGTCGGTGCTGCCAAAAGGAGCAAGCAGGAACTGGCCGGAAACGGTGGCCATGTTCTTATAGCTGGAGGTGCTGGCGCCGCCGCTTACGGTAACGATCGTTCCGTCGGTAACCACCCACTTGGTAGCGGAGCCCCTGGAACGCTGCTGTACGTTGCCGCCAACATTGGCGAGATAAAGGCCGGACATGGCGTTCTTTACATAATAGCCGTCGCCGTCTTTCTCAAAGGTCCACTGCTGATTGGCGCCGCCGTTGCCTTCCCACGCGCCAACCTGGCCGCCTTCGTCCATAGACTGGTTGAATACGTCCACAAAGATGCCCGTGGAAACATTCTTAATGCCCGCGCCGTCAAGGGTCCACTTCTGCTGAGCGGAACCAACGGTAAGGGTAGAGCCGTCAGAAGCTATAGAAAGTACGTCGGTGCTGCCGTAAGGGGCAAGCAGGAACTCGCCGGAAACGGCGTCCATATTCTTATAGCCGGATACGCTGCCGCCGGAGCCGCCGGCCCCATTGATTTTAACCTCGGAAAGAGAAGCCCACGAGCCCTCATTGGAGCCGTTAACGCCGACCCTGATGTACCGGGCGGAAGCGCCTACGGCATGGTTCTCGACCTTACCGCCGCCGGCGGCTGCCGCGCCGTTAAACACGCTGGTGTAGGAAGAACCGTCAGCGCTGTACTCAACGCTGTAGTTTATCATCCTCTGAGGATTGTCGGGGTTGTAGTCGCGCATCTGTACGTCTACGGAAGCCACCTCAACGGCGCTGCCCAAATCATAAGTAATGCTCTGGCTGTTTTCGGCGGCCCAGAAAGTGCCGGGATTGCCGTCGAAAGAGTTGCGCCCGCTGTTTTCAGGCTGAGGCTCGGCCGTGGCCGTATAGGAGACGGGAGTTATAGAGCCGCCGCCGGAGCTGCCGCCGGCGTTGCTGCCGGAAGAGGTCGTCTCACTGGTATAAATCATGAGCTCGGCAAAGGAAGCCCAGGTGCCCTGGTCGGAACCGTTAACGTCGATCTTGATGTATCTGGCGTTGGCGTTGACCTCATAAGTTTCGGGAACGCCGCCGCCCGGTTTGCCCTCGCCGGAGAATATCGAGGTATAAGAGTTGTTGTCGCTGCTGTAGCTGAGGCCGTACTTTACCTTCCTCTCAGCCGCATCGCCGCTGTACTGACGGATATATGCGGTGAGGCCGGTAATTGCGGTCTCCTTGCCCAAATCTATGGTGAGGAACTGCTGATTTTCAGCGGCCCAGTAAGTGCCGGGGTTATTGTCGAACACCTTATCGGGGCCGTTCTCCATTTCGGGAACCGCGGACGCCTGATAGGTAAAGGTAGACGCGTCAATCTGATTGCCGAGAGACGACGTATTGCTGTTGCTGCTGCTGTCGGAGCTGCCGCCGTTATAGGCCTGAACCTCGGCAAGGCTGTTCCAGGAGCCGCCGGCAGAAGTGCCGTTAACTGTAACTCTTACATAGCGGTAAGCGCCGCTCACCTTATATGTATCCCACTGCTGGTTCTGTGTGGAGGAGCCGGAATAAATCGTAGTGTAGTTCTTATTGTCCTCCGAAACAGCCAACTGGAAGTTAGCCGCGCGCTCGGTATACTTCGCAAAAGCGATGCGGATTTCGGTCATATTATTAATCTTGCCGATATCGCCTACGATAGTGGACGAACCCTCGGCAGCCCAGAAAGTGCCGGTGTTGCCGTCGTTGATATTATTTGCGCCGTTATTGGCCTCGGGCTCGGCGGAGGCGGTAACCGTCACAAATTTGAGCTGGCCCTTGTCATCGCTGGCGGCGTTGCCGCTGTTGGTATTAGTGGGCCATTCCTGTTCGTAATATGTAGGAACGGAAATAGGGGGCAAAACGCCGGTGCGGATGGCGTTGGCTATGGTCGCGATGGCCACAGCGTCAGAAGCGGCATCCTTTATAACGCGGCGTGAAGAAATTACTACGAGCTGAGTCGCCTTATCGTAGAAAACGGTCTGGCCGGCAACCTTTTCAGCCAAAGCGAGAAGAGGCACCATAACCACGCCGCCCTCTACCTTGGGGGCAACGGACAACTCGTATCCCCTGCCGTTAAGGGTATACTGTGTGCTGCCGACACGAAGCACGGCGTATTTTTCCATGCCGAAGCGAAGTTCAATAAGCCCCGTCGCCTCGTTGTAGTTGACCATGCCTTCAAGCAGAGTCGTAACCGCGCTGAGGGGAACAAGAACTTCTTCGCCCTCGGCCACCGGAGCGGCCTGCAAGGTCTGCAAAGAATTATTAGCCACAACGGTAGTATTGCCTACCAAAAGGGCCACATTGTTGTTAAGGACGGTTCCATACTCAGCGGCGGACGCGGAAATGCTCACGCAGCCCACTATCATCGTAAGAACCACCAAAAGGCAGAGCACCTTTTTCATGATGAAATTCCCTCCTTAGAAGTTGAGGTCGGGCATGACCCGACATAATTACAAGTCTATTATAAAACTTTTTTTCCCATTTGTAAATAGAAATTTTAAATTTAGTAAAAATGTATAAAAAACGAGTGTGTTTTTTTCACAATATACCCATAAGGAAGAGATAGCCGAGGGCGGCAAGGAGAATATAATCGTCGCAGCCCTCAAAAAACAAAACGGCGATTATACCTATTAGTATATAATCATCTTTTTGCATATTATTTATAAAATTCAGCAAGTTTCGGGGTTCCCCATTGCCGTCGGGCGGCGGCGCCGGAAGGTTCGGCGGTTCGGGGCGGGCCGGCCCCTGGCCCGGAAGGAAGGGCGTCATGCTTCTGCTTCTCACGGCCGGCCTCCCAGCGCTCCCGGAGCGCCGCCAAGGGAGGACAGCAGCGCTCCCAGCGAACCGTTCTGGCTCCCAAGCTTAAGCACGCTCATCATAGCCACCGCCCCATCCACATATGAGGCGCGCTTTTCGCTCAGGAAAGGTTTGAGCGCCATGAGCAGCCGGGCCCTGGCGTCGCCGCGCATATCCGGGAAGTTCCCGTTCGCCGCCGGCTGAGGAGCCGCTTGGGCGGCTCCGTCCCCCGGAACGCCCATGCCCAGCGAACCGGCTATAGCCGATATTTTCTTCATTGCCTCCGGGTCGTTCAGCACCGCGGAGATTTGCTCCTCCAAACTCATTAGACAGCCTCCCGTTCTATTTTTTATTCAACATTTCCTCAAGGCGGCGAACGGCGGCGGGATCGCCGGTAAGCCTGGCTATGAGACGGTTCTGTTCCTCGGTCGTCACGGGCAGTCCCTCCACGGGCTGGCCCCGGCGCAGCTTTTCAAGCGCCTGACGGCCCTGGGGCGTTTCCATATAAGCCTTGGCCCGAGCCACGGCGTCGCTGAGCTGGGCCGGATCCATGCCCCGGAGCATGGACACTATATCCTGCATTGACTTTTCCTCCTTTAAAATTATTCTATTTTATATTATGCCTTGGATTTTATGTTGACACCGGAGCGATTTTGTGGTAGAATATAGAATAATGAATGACATTTACAAGGGGGACGGGTATGCGGGCGGCGGTTTTTTCAGACAGTCACGGGGATGTGCGCCCTATGGAAAAGGCGCTGGCGGCCGTAAACGGTATCGACGCGGTTATTCATTTGGGCGATATTGAAAGAGACGTCCGCTGGCTGGAGCAAAACTGCGGTCTGCCGGTGTACGCCGTTCTTGGGAACAACGACTTTTTCAGTTCCAGGCCGTGCGAGCTCACGGTTGAGCTTGGCGGGGCGCGGCTCTTTCTGTGCCACGGCCACACAAGGGGCGTAAGCCGCGGAACCGAGGGGCTCATCGCGGCGGCAAAGGCCAGGGGCTGCACAGCGGCCCTGTTCGGCCACACCCACACACCTGTTGACAGGACGGAGGACGGCATACTGCTGTTCAACCCCGGCAGCTGTTCCAGGCCGAGGAACGGACGCCCCACCTTCGGGATATTGGAGATCGAAAGCGGAGTGTGCGGGTCGGTGGTCGTAGACTGGATACTTTGATTGGAGGCACATTATGCTTGTAGCCATAGACGTGGGCAACACCAACATTGTTATGGGGGTATACAGGGGCAAGCAGCGGCTGTTCCACTTTCGCATAGCCACCTCGGCGGAAAAGAGCCGCGACGAATACGGGCTGCTGTTTATCCAGCTTTTGGGCAACCGCGGCGTTAAGCGCGAGGATATAGACGGCGTGATAATCAGCTCGGTCGTGCCGCCGGTGATGTATTCTCTCGAACGGGCGGTTAAGGATTATCTCGGCCACACGCCGATCGTGGTCACCAACGACATGGACCTTGGCATGGACATACTTTACGAAAACCCGCGGGAGGTCGGCGCCGACCGGCTGGTGAACGCGGTGGCCGTGATAAAGCGGCACACCGTGCCGGCCATAGTGGTGGACTTCGGCACGGCGACGACTTTCTGCGCCATAAATGAAAAGGGTCAATACCTGGGCGGCGCCATCTGCCCCGGCATAAAAATAAGCGTGGAGGCGCTGTTTGAACGGACGGCCAAACTGCCCCGCATAGAGCTTGCGCCCACCGACCGCATAATAGGCCGCAGCACCGTGGAAAGCATGCAGGCCGGCGTTATCCACGGCTACGCCGGTCAGGTGGATCACATAGTGAAGCTTATGAAAGAGGAGATGGGCTGCCCCGGCGCCCGGGTCATTGCCACCGGCGGTTTGGCCGCAATGATAAGCCGCGAGGCGTCGTCCATAGACGCCATCGACGGTATGCTCACCCTCGACGGATTACAGGAAATATACGAGATGCAGACAAACGGCGGCGGACAATGACGGGCTCACCGCTGAATAGCAGAAAGGAAAATACTGATGAACTACAACGAAATGGCTCTTGAACTGCACAAAAAGCACCGGGGCAAGATACAGGTGGTCAGCACCGTTCCGCTAAAGACCAGAGACGACCTTTCCACGGCCTATACTCCCGGCGTGGCGGCTCCCTGCATTGAAATAAATAAAAATCCCGAAACGGTTTTTGACTATACACGAAAGGGCAACCTTGTGGCGGTGGTAAGCGACGGCACCGCCGTGCTGGGGCTCGGCAACATCGGCCCCGAGGCCGCTATCCCTGTAATGGAGGGGAAAAGCGTGCTGTTCAAAGAATTCGGCGGCGTCGACGCCTTTCCCATATGCCTTAACACCACCGACGTGGACGAGATAGTTAAAACCGTAAAAAATCTGGAGCCCGTTTTCGGCGGAATAAATTTGGAGGACATATCCGCTCCCCGGTGCTTTGAAATCGAGCGCCGGCTCAAAGAGGAGCTGAACATACCCGTATTCCACGACGACCAACACGGCACGGCCATAATAGTTCTGGCGGCGGTGACCAACGCCCTTAAACTGGCGGGGAAAAAGCTCTCCGAAGTCAAGGCGGTGTTCAGCGGAGCCGGAGCCGCGGGCACGGCCATTTGCCGGCTGCTTATGAAAAACGGGCTTAAAAACGTGATAATGACCGATATCGACGGCATAGTTTACCGCGGCCGCCCCGGAATGGACGAGGCGCTGGCCGCCTTGGCAAGAGACACCAATCCCGAAAATATGCGGGGCTCGCTTGCCGATGCCGTAAAGGGCGCCGATTTGTTTGTGGGTGTCAGCGCGGCGAACCTGCTTAAACCCGAAATGATTAAGTCCATGGCCAAAGACCCGATAATTTTCGCCATGGCGAACCCCGTGCCGGAGGTAATGCCCGACGTGGCAAAAGAGGCCGGCGCGCTGGTGGTGGGCACCGGCCGCAGCGATTTCCCCAATCAGATAAACAATGTGCTGGCCTTTCCGGGAGTGTTCCGTGGGGCGCTGGACGCCAGGGCCACCGCCATAAACGACGAAATGAAGATTGCCGCGGCCAAGGCCATTGCCGGGCTTGTAACCCCGGAGGAGCTCCGCCCCGACTATATACTGCCCGCCGCGCTGGACGCCAGGGTCTCCGCCGCCGTGGCCGAGGCCGTAGAGCGCACGGCCCGGGAAACGGGTGTGGCCCGTGGCTGACATATTACAGGAAAAGACCGAAATCTGCCGCAGCGAGGCAAAGCTGCCGGGTACGCCGGCGGCGGCCTTTATCGCGCTGCTGGCGCTGGCCGTGATCTGTGCGCTGCTGCTGAATTTGGCCGGGAGGGCGCCTTACGGAGCTTTCCTTGAATTGGCGGTGCTGGCGCTGACGGCGGCCGCCGTTTACGCCGTACTGAAAAAGGGAACCTTTGCCGTCACATATGTGCTCACGGCGGACGGAATGCTGGTATATCTGACCAGATACGGCTTTTTGTCACGGGAGACCGCCCATATCGACCTGAGCCGGGCGGAGATAAAGGGAAACAAGATAATTTACGGCAATAAAAGCTACGATTTTTACCCGGATGCGAATTTTTTAAAGCTTCTTAGGGAAAAAATAAAATTACAACATGGAGGAGACTAAACATGAAAACGATCCATTGCCCGAGGTGCAGCAAGCAGCTCAATTTTGTCGGTGAGGCTGGATTAAAGCCCGGCGGACAGGACCTTAAGGCGGAAGTATACGCCTGCCCCAAGTGCGGAAAAATGGAGTTTTTTGCTCCGGTAGAACCCGAGGTAAAAATTGAAAAGGTGACCTGCGCGGCCTGCCAAAAATCATACGACATTGATTTTCCCCGCTGTCCCGGCTGCGGCAGCCCCAATCCCAAAATGGCCAAGTAACCGGCCAAGTATCAGTAATAACCGCATCCGCCCCCTCATATGCTGTAGCAGACGAGGGGGCGGATATTCTTTTATGCCAGACATTGTTTTGATCCTTATATCCGCTGCCATATTTGCGGTTTTGGCCATGTTCACCGACCAATCCGTCCGCGTGCTGTGCTGTTTTGTCCGGGGAGCGGCGCTGATACTCATAAGCAACTGTGTGCTGGAGCTGCTCGGCCTGAGCCCGGTAGCCCTCAATCTTTTCACCGTTCCGGCGGTGGGAGGGCTGGGCGTTCCGGCCATAGGACTTTTTGTGCTGATGAAAATATTTTTTGGATAAAAATTTTATGTTACCTATTGAATTTTTCCGGAAAATATTGTATGATTAAAATAAATAATCATGAAAGGAACTGATACCAATGAAACTGTTTATCGACACCGCCATTGTAGAGGACATCAAAAAGGCCAACGACCTTGGCGTAATCTGCGGCGTTACCACCAACCCTTCGCTAATCGCAAAATCCGGACGGGACTTCAAAGAGGTCATACAGGAGATAGTCTCCATAGTTGACGGCCCCATAAGCGCCGAGGTAAGCCCCGACGCCGCCACCGCGGAGGAAATGGTGGCCCAGGCCCTTGAACTGGCTAAAATTCACAAAAATATCGTTATAAAAATCCCCATGACCCTTGAGGGGCTCAAGGCCTGCAAGCAGTTGACCGCCAATGGCATTAAGACTAACGTGACGCTTATTTTCAGCTCCACCCAGGCTTTGCTGGCCGCAAGAGCGGGCGCGACATATGTCTCTCCCTTCCTTGGCAGACTGGACGACATTGGAATGGACGGCATGAACCTTATCGAAGAGATAGTTGACATTTTCGACACTCACGGCATTGAAACCGAAATAATAGCCGCCTCGGTCCGCCACCCCATACACGTGGTACAGGCCGCCCGTCTGGGAGCCCACATTGCCACGATCCCCTACAACGTAATCGTTCAGATGGCCAAGCACCCCCTTACCGACATCGGTATGGAGCGTTTCGCCAAGGACTGGGAGGGCGTTCCCAAGAAGTGAAAAACAGCGGGAGCCGTTCAGAGCGCTGACAAAGGTCAGCGCTCTTCAAAGGGGAACCCGGCGTCGTCGCAAAGGGCGACTGTGCTACGGGTTTCCTTGCAAAAACCCGTGAGCACGTGCCCTTGCTCCTCCT
>CANRHW010000031.1 GCA_947630525.1 uncultured Clostridia bacterium
GGGATGTTATGTTTTCTATCGAAAGGGAGTTCCCTTTCGAGCTATCCCCATTGTTCACGGGGTTTGTCATCAGTCTGTGCTCCCCCGCAAGGGGAGCATTTATGTGCCGAAAAAATTTAACGTTTTTTGCCGGGAGTGGCGTTACTTTTTAATGAAAACGTTCAACTGTCAAAGTCTGTAATTTTTTGTCGAAATTTACCACAGGCCGCTGTTAAAAAAACCACAACAAAAGGGCCGCAAAATTATGTAAACTGGCCGCAAAAGCCTTAGAAACGGACTTTATAATTTTTGCACATATAGCTCCATAAAATTGTTAAAACTGTGGAAAAATCCTGTGGATAACCATAAAATCGGGGGTTTTTCACTCCGCGAACCTGTGGAAAACCTGAGTGGGACTCCGAGTTATGTAAACGTAAGTTTACATAATTATTTAATTTTTTCGTGATTATTTAAACCTGTTTTTGCCGCCTTTTTCGAGCCGGTAAAAATTACTCCCGCCCTCGGTCAGAAATTTCGTGTATTTTTACAACATTTTTTCGCGGCGCGGTGGTTGACAGCAAAAAAAAACAGTGGTATAATATGTAGGAATGTAAGAATACATAGTGAAAGGATAGGATATAAATGGATAACCGTTATGAGCTGAATAAAAACCTTGCCCAGATGCTAAAGGGCGGTGTCATAATGGACGTCACCACTCCCGAGCAGGCCCGCATCGCTCAGGAGGCCGGCGCCTGCGCCGTAATGGCGCTGGAGCGTATTCCCGCGGATATCAGGGCTGCGGGCGGCGTTTCCCGCATGAGCGACCCCGCTATGATAAAAGGGATACAGGAGGCCGTTTCCATTCCCGTTATGGCGAAGTGCCGCATCGGCCATTTTGTCGAGGCTCAGCTTTTGGAGGCCATAGAGATCGATTATATTGACGAGTCCGAAGTGCTTTCTCCCGCCGACGACAAGTATCATATTGACAAGACCCAGTTCAAGGTGCCCTTTGTCTGCGGCGCCAAAGACTTGGGCGAGGCTTTGCGCCGTATCAACGAGGGCGCCAGCATGATTCGCACCAAGGGCGAACCCGGCACCGGCGACGTGGTTCAGGCCGTGCGCCATATGCGCATGATGCAGAGCGAGATTCGCCGGCTGGTCTCCATGCGCGAGGATGAGCTTTTTGACGCCGCAAAGCTCTTGCAGGTACCCTACGACCTTGTAAAATACGTTCATGAGAACGGCAAGCTCCCCGTAGTCAACTTCGCCGCCGGCGGCGTAGCCACTCCCGCCGACGCCGCGCTGATGATGCAGCTGGGCGCCGAGGGCGTGTTTGTGGGCAGCGGCATATTTAAGAGCGGCAACCCCGCCAAGCGCGCCGCCGCCATTGTCAAGGCCGTGACAAATTATACCGATGCCAAGCTCATCGCTCAGCTCAGCGAAAATCTGGGCGAGGCGATGGTAGGCATAAACGAGCAGGAAATCGAGCTGCTTATGGCCGAAAGGGGCAAGTAAAATGACCATTGCCGTTTTAGCGGTACAGGGCGATTTTGCCGAACATGAGGCCATGCTCGCCGAGCTCGGGGCGCAGGTGTTTGAGATAAGGGAAAGGGCCGACCTTGACCGTCCCTTTGACGGCCTTGTGCTGCCGGGAGGGGAGAGCACCGTTCAGGGCAAGCTCCTCCGCGAGCTGGGCCTGTTCGAGCCCATAAGAGGAAAAATTCTTGCCGGGACGCCGGTTTTCGGTACCTGCGCCGGGCTTATACTTCTGGCAAAGCGGCTATCCAACGACGATAACGTTTATTTTGACGTGCTGCCCGTCACGGTTCGCCGCAACGCCTATGGCCGCCAGTTGGGCAGCTTTTACGCCGAGGAGGAGTTCAAGGGTATCGGCAAAATACCCATGACTTTTATCCGCGCCCCTTATATCGAAAGCGCCGCTGACGACGTGGACATATTGGCCTCCGTGGACGGCAACATAGTCGCCGCGAGAAAGGATAACGTCCTTGGCATTTCTTTTCATCCGGAGGTGGACCGCGACCTTTCGGTACACAGGTATTTCCTCGATATGATACGTGGAAGAGAATAAAGGCTTTTGCGGGAACAACCCGAACGGTTTTTCCCGCAAAGCCTTTTTCCGCATCGGGCGCTTACGCTTACGAAATATAATTTTTATTTTAATAAAAATTATATTTCTACCCCGATTAAAGTATAAAATCCCGGGTACACGCCCCGGGATTTTATGTTTTCTATCGAAAGGGAGTTCCCTTTCGAGCTATCCCCATTGTTCACAGGGGTTGTCATCAAACAGACCGTCCAAGCAAAGCTTGGACGGTCTGTTTGATCTATCAATATCCTAATATGTCGCCGAGACTGTCATCGTTGTCTATCCAGTCTCGCTGCACGTCTATGACGGTGTAATCATCCCTGGTGTTGCGTACTACAACCGTTGCAATGCCGGCGTTGATTATCATGCGTTTGCACATGGCGCAGCTGGATGCGTCCGGCACCAGCTCGCCGGTCTGGCAATCCTTGCCGGCCAGGTAGAGGGTGGCGCCGATCATGTCCCGGCGTGGCGCGCTGATTATGGCGTTTGCCTCACTGTGGACGCTGCGGCAAAGCTCGTAGCGCTGCCCGCGGGGAATGTTCAGCTGCTCCCGGCGGCACCGGCCCAGGTCTATGCAGTTCTGCCGCCCCCTTGGGGCCCCCGTGTAGCCGGTGGAAATTATCTCGTCGTTTTTCACAATAATGGAACCGTAATTCCGGCGCAGGCAGGTGCCCCGTTCGATTACCGACTCGGCTATGTCGAGATAGTAATTGTGCTTATCTCTCCTTGTAGCGGACATTTTCCCACCTCCAGCCATTTAATTGAGCACCAGCTTGTCGCCGCGGCTGAGGCCGTCGGTTATTTCGACGCCGTTTTCGGTGACCACCCCGGTCTTGACCTTGACTTCCTTCACGCCTTCGGCGGAAAGTATCTTTACTTTGCCGTCCTTTATGAGGGCCTCGGGGATAACTATGGCGTTGTAGGCCGTGTATGTGGTAATATTCATTTGGGCTACCATGCCGCTGCGGACTTTATCCTGCTCCTCAAGGGGAATATAACCGACATAGACCTCGCCGCTTTCGTCGGGCTCAAGGCTGGTCAGAGTCACGTGATAAACCGTCTCCGTATCCAACTCCGCCCACACGTCGTCGGAAAAGTCTGAGGTGCGGCTCAGTTTAAAGCTTACCGGCGCGGGCAGCGTAAGCTTTTCCGCCGTTTCGGCAGGCAGCTCTACTTTGAGCGCAAGGCTGTCCTGAGGGGTGAGTGATACGGCGGTCATATTGATTGCCGCGTTATCGCCCTCTTTTGCGTAAAGCTGTTGAACATAACCGTCGACCGAAGCCCGCAGGGTGTAGTTTTCAAGCTCGCTGTTAAGCTGATCAATCTCCAGCTGCAATTCCTTTGCCTCAAATTCGTTCTGTGCCGCCTGAGCCGAAGCCGGGGTCTCTATTTCGGCAATGCGCTCGCCTTCGGAAACTTTGTCGCCTGCTTCTATGTTCATGTTGGTTATATTGCCGGCGGCTCTGGCGGTAACGCGCACCGTAAGGCTGCGGCCCTTTACTACCTGGCCCGAGGCCTTTTGGCCGTCGACTGTAACCACGGCAACGGAACCGGTCTCGCCGGGGGTAGTGAAGCTGACGTTGACGTGCCAGCTTGACGAGGGAACGTCAGTGTTTTCTTCCGATAAGTCGCCGCCGATTTCATCTTCCGGCTCGGCGGGTATTTCTCTGACCGCCGTAACAACGCCCTCTACGGTATCTCCGCCGGAGCTTACGCTGACCTTATCTCCCACATTGACGCTGGCGCCGATGGTGACGGATACGGTGTTTTCCGAAGGAGTGGTTATTTCGGCAATGGTCGTTCCGCCGGAAACCGGGGAACCTGAGGATACGTAAAGAGACGTAATGGTTCCGCTGGCCGGGGCCGTAACTTCCACGTTTTCTGCGTCAGTGTCGGCCTTCACAACGGAAAGCCTCTCCTCAAGGAGGTCTATACGGGCCTGGAGGTTTGAACTGTCTATCATATAAATTATGTCGCCCTTTTTGACGTAGTCGCCGGCCTTTACCTTTACGTCGGTGATTTTGCCGTTGGCGGCGAATATCGAAGTCAGCGTGTCGGGACTTGAAATGGAACCGGTGATATTTTCCTGTAGGCGTATGTCCTCGGTGGTTATATCCGCCGTCTCAGGCGCGGTATCAGGCTTGGGAGCCCGTGAGCTGACCATAACGAAAATCAAAACTCCTATGCAGATCGCCGCGATAACGGCAACGCCCGCGGTTATAAAGGGTATGTAACGTGAAATGCCGGCTTTGGCGGACTCTTCGTCTATGTCGCTTTCGGGAGCGTTCTCGCTGCCAGGCGCAGAGGGGAAACTCGAACTGTCAGCCTCTGCCCGAGCGGAGCCGTCCTTACGGAGAGCGGCGCCGCGTATGCGTTCCATCTCCTCCGGAGTAGCGATCCGGGTGTCAAAGCTTTCGGCTTTCTCGGCAGCTTCTTCAGCGGCGGCTTCTTCAGCAGCCCTTTCAGCTGCGGCTTTTTCGGCTGCAGCTTCTTCAGCAGCTGCTTTTTCGGCGGCCTTTTCGGCCTCTCTTTTGGCCGCTTCATTTGCCGCCGTCTCGCTCTCGGCATTTTCGTTCTTTATACGCCGGCGATTTTTTTCGGCCCGGATTTCATCTTCATTGTCGTTGTTTTCTGGAAGTTCGTCATTGTCACCGCTGCTGTAGCTCTTGTAGCTGGTGATAAAAACGAACAGGCAAATGCCGAACAATACGGCAATCACCGCGAATACTGTGATAGCGACGGCCAATATCACTGACGCCCATCTCCTTCATTCCTATAAGTTTTTGGATATGCCCCGGCAGCTTTCGTTTTTTTATTTCCCGGGGAATGATATGCTTTGTCCATTATTATGCCGGGTACATTACTCGTAAAGGGGATATTTTTTGCAGAGGGCCGCTACGCGGGCGACTATTTCATCGCGACGGCCTTCAAGCTCGGTCAGGGTCAGGCGTATGAGCTCGGCAATCTCGGCCATGTCTTCCTCTTTCATCCCACGGGTGGTAACGGCGGGAGTGCCGATACGTATGCCGCTGGTGATAAATGGACTTTGGGGATCGAAGGGAATGGCGTTTTTATTTACGGTAATTCCAACCTCGTCCAGCATGTGCTCGGCGTCCTTGCCGGTGACGCCGATGCCGCGCAAATCAAGCAGCATAAGGTGATTGTCTGTGCCGCCGCTCACGAGGTTAAAGCCTTTTTCTTTCAGAGCCCCGGCAAGGGCCGCGGCGTTCTTTTTTATTTGCAGCTGATATTCCTTAAATTCGGGGGAGAGGGCCTCTTTCAGACAAACGGCCTTAGCCGCTATGGTGTGCATGAGCGGGCCGCCCTGTATTCCGGGGAAAATAGCCTTGTTTATCATTTTAAGGTGCTCCTCCTTGCAGAGGATAAGGCCGCCTCTGGGACCGCGGAGAGTCTTGTGCGTGGTGGTGGTAACAAAGTCGGCATAGGGCACGGGATTGGGGTGCAGCCCCGCCGCTACCAGACCGGCGATATGAGCCATATCCACAAGGAAATATGCCCCCACCTCTTTTGCGATGTCGGCAAATTTGGCAAAATCTATTTCCCTCGGATAGGCGGAAGCGCCGGCAAGTATGAGCTTGGGCTTACATTCCAGCGCCAACCGGCGCACTTCGTCATAGTCGATGGTTTGATTTTCCTCGGTAACGCCGTAGGGAACAATGTTGAAGTACTTGCCGCTCATATTGACCGGGCTGCCGTGGGAAAGGTGGCCGCCGTGAGCAAGGCTCATTGACAGCACCGTATCTCCGGGTTCAAGGCAGGCGAAAAAAACTGCCATATTTGCTTGCGCGCCGCTGTGCGGCTGGACGTTGGCGGCTTCGGCTCCGAAAAGCTCCTTGGCCCGCTCTATGGCCAAATTTTCTACCACGTCCACAAATTCGCAGCCGCCGTAGTAGCGCTTGCCCGGATAACCCTCGGCATATTTGTTTGTCAGTGGAGTGCCGATGGCCTCCATAACGGCTTCGCTCACAAAGTTTTCGCTGGCGATGAGCTCGATTTTTGACCGCTGGCGGTTCACCTCGGCCTCAATAGCGGCGGCCACCTCGGGGTCAAAGGCCTTTACTTTATCAATGTTGTACATAAATTTACCTCCGTAAAATAAATTAGAAAATCCACTTATTTCTATTATAATAGGTTTTTATTACATTTACAAGTATTTTGTGAGAATTTTTTGATTTTTTTATATCTCATTTTTGCGCCCGGTATTGACAATGCCTTTTTTTTGACATATAATTTGACATATAATTAGTTAATAAGTCACAAGATGCCGAACGGAGGGAAATCTATGACCAGACAGAAGCTTGCCGACGAATTTGTCAAAATAATGGAGGAGACCTATCCTGACGCCGTGTGTTCGCTGGAGTGCGAAAATCCATTGCAGCTGCTCATATCCGTGCAGCTGGCGGCCCAGTGTACCGACGCCCGGGTAAACATAGTCACCAAAACGCTGTTCCCGAAATACCCCGACGTTTACGCCTTTGCCGCGGCGAACCAGGCGGAACTGGAGCAGGATATAAAGCCCACGGGCTTTTACCATAACAAGGCGAAAAACATTATTGGCTGCTGCCGGCGGCTGATAGAGGTTTACGGCGGCAAGGTGCCCGACACCATGGAGGACCTGCTGAGCCTGCCCGGAGTGGGGCGCAAAACGGCAAATTTGATTTTGGGCGACGTTTTCCACAAAGGCGGCATGGTCATCGATACCCACGCCAAGCGTATATTAAAAAGGGTCGGCCTCACGAAAGAGACCGACCCCACAAAGGTCGAGTTTGACGTTGAGCCCCTTATTCCCCGGGAAAAGCAGTCGGAGTTCTGCCACCGCCTGGTGCTTTTCGGCCGCGACACCTGCGACGCCCGCCGGCCCAGGTGCGAGCTTTGCCCCGCCTCAAAAATATGTAAGAATGTTGGAAATTAGAGCCGCCGGCGGCTAAGCCTCTTCCGAAGCTTTCATCCGCGCGTAGCTCTTGGGCGAAACTCCCATAACGGCTTTGAAATTTTTACCCAGGTGGAATTTGTCGCAAAAGCCGCACATTGAGGCTATCTCATCCAGCGAGTAACCGCTCTGGTCCAGCAGATTACAGGCCACCTTTATGCGTATCTTGTTGATATACTGTGGGATAGAGCAGTTCTGCTCCGCCTTGAAAAGCTTGCCGCAGTAGGCCGGGTCCAGATTTACAAGATTGGCCAGCTCCTTTGCGGTAATGGGGTGCATATAGTACTCAATGATGTAGCGCTTCATTTTTTCCACCGCCGGGTGGGCGTTTTTGAGTTCGCTCTTGTTGAACAGGTGGGATAGGAAAAGTATCAGCATACCGTCAAGGTCCATCTGATATCCGGCGGGGCGAGACACGTAAATATAGTTCATCCTGTGGAGTATGTCCATAAGCGCGTTTATGCCGGAGGGCTTAAAAATCGCCGTTTTAACGGGCGACGGGGAGTGCGGAGCAAAAAAATCCAAAGCGGAAATAATGAACCTGTCCGAATTGACCCAGGCCTTGCGCCATACTCCCGGTGCGATGAGAAATACCTCGCCCGCGCCGATAGTGTTTACAATGCCGTCTATTTCGCAGCTTATAGATCCCTCATGCACTATGATTATAGCCCAGTGGTCGAGCCAGCGGTCCAGAACCCAGCTTTTGTCCCGGGGCTTCTGACAGGCAATATATGTAACGTGCGGCAAAAAATTCTGAGGGAGTTCAGGGTAATTCATATAAGCACCTTCCTGTTGGTCAAAGAAAATTTATCAAATATATTATACACTATCATACATCTTTAGTCAAGTATGAAACCGCGGTTTTTCGGTAAAAAATTTCGGCAATAGTTCGATTGTTGGCCGCAATTACGGTAAAAAATCGCAGCGTTTTATATTGACAGCGGAGCGGAAAGGTTGTATAATTATAAATAATATGCAAAGTTATACGATTTGAAAGGAGCTTGTCCGCCTGTATGAACAATATAGCTTTTCCGAAGCTCGGCCTAAGCTTTACTTTTGACCCGATACTGATCCACTTTGGCGAGGGGGGCGTGCATTGGTACGGCATTATCATTGCCGCCGGGGTGGTTCTGGCCCTGATACTGTGCAGCCGGCTGTACAAGCGTAAGGGCGGCGACCCCGAAACGCTGCTGGATTTCCTGCTTTGGGCCCTGCCCATAGGCATAGTCGGAGCGAGACTTTATTACGTGGCGTTTTCATGGGATATGTTCAAGGACGACCCCTGGTCGATCGTAGAAATATGGGGCGGCGGCCTGGCGGTGTACGGCGGTTTGATTGCCGGGGTCATAACGGCGGTCATATTCTGCCGGGTCAGGGGGTTAAGCTTCGCCTGCTTTGCGGACGTCTGCTCGGCGGGCATGATACTTGGGCAATGCTTGGGCCGATGGGGCAATTTTGTCAACGGCGAGGCCCACGGCGGCCCTACGTCCCTGCCCTGGGGCATGAGCGTCAACGGTTCGGAGCCGGTGCATCCCACTTTTCTTTATGAAAGTCTCTGGAGCCTGGCCGGGCTTGCGCTGCTCGTTGTGCTTTTAAGGCGCGATTTGCCGCCGGGCAGCTGCTTTTGTACCTATTTGGTTTGGTACGGTCTGGGCCGCTTTTTTATTGAGGGGCTCAGAACGGACAGCCTATACCTGATCCCGGGGCTTAGAGTGTCGCAGCTTGTGGCGGCGTCGTCGGTAATTGTCGGAATTGTCGGCCTGATATGGATAATAATTATGAATATAAAGAAGCGAAAATGTTAAAAAATTATAACAAACTTGCGAAAACCTCTTGACAACACAAAACAAAATGTATAGAATATAAATGTGTTAGTTTGCGTTACAACAACTATCATATTATTTTTTAAGGAGAGATAAGGATGAGAAAATTTAAATCGGTTCTTTCTCTGGTCATCGCATTGACGATGGTGTTCTCTTGCTTCGCGGCCTTTGGGGCCGAGGGCGAGGATGGGGATGTTTTGGTCGGCAGCTTTTCCGACGTTGATCCCAACTCTACCATGGGCAAGGCCATAAGCGATCTGGCCATGCTCGGCATTGTCAATGGTTACCCGGATGGAACCTTTAATCCGGAGGGCAATATAACCCGTGCGGAATTCGCGGCAATTTGCGTCCGCCTGGCAAATATGGCCGAGGGCCTTGGAGACGATGCCATGACGGGCTTCCCGGATGTTGACGGCAACGACGACAACAAATGGGCTCGCCCCTATATACTTATGGCTAAGAGCCAGGGCATAATAAACGGCTACGAAGACGGCACTTTCGGCCCCGACAAATTTGTGAGCTATGCCGAGGCGGTTAAGATGCTCATGTGTCTGCGCGGCTGGGGCCCCGCCTGTGAGGCCGAGGCTGCCAACAGAACCGGCGGCAACTGGTATGACGTATATATTGCCCAGGCCATGTCTCAGGGCTTGACCAAAAACGCCATGGGCGGCCTCAGCAGCCCTGATGCCGCTATAAACAGAGGCACCGTGGCCGTACTTGCAAACAATTCCTACAGCGTACCTAAGTTGGAGGCCGCTATAGACGATGACACCGGCGAGACCGTATGGCGTCCCCAGGGCGGCGGCAATTTCGGCTCCGGTAATGACAAGGATAGTAACAGTAGCAGTGACACCGGCCTTATCAAGGGCATTGTTACCGGCACCTATCTTGCTTATATCGACGAGCCCGACGAGAGGCTTTCTCTCAACAATATAATGATAGGCGACAAGGTCTATGATATGAGCAGCAGCGTCACCAATGCCGTTGACCTTTACGACCTGCTTGGTCAGAGCGTGACCGCCACCTATGACGAGAGAGATGACATCATCACCAAGCTTACCCTTAACGGGTACAGCTCCACCAATAATATTTATTCCGGCTACATTGGCAAGAGCTGCAAGTTCTTCCAGGGCGTTGAGAACGGCAGGATATCATACAGCACTAATCTGGAGACTTTCAATACCAGCCTTGTGACGCTTCCCAAGACCGTCATATTTAACGGCAAGAATATTAACCGCTTCGACGTCGAGGAGCTTGTTGACCCCGACAGCCCGTATTTCTTCACCACCGGCGTTATAAGCATTATCAAGAACGGCAAGTATGAGTTCGCTAAGATAACCAACTATGAGACCGCCGTGGTTAGCAGCACCAGCACTACCCGCGGCAAGGATACCATCAATCTCATGTACAAGACCGGCGACGAATACAAGATGAACTTCCCCAACGACGGTTATGCCGATTACTTTAAGTTCCGCCGCGGCAGCACAAATATAACTGCCGTTAAAAATCTTCAGAAGTTTGACGTTCTCAATATCGTGGAGTCTCCCGCTGATGCCGACGGCGCCAGCATTATGATAATCGACGTTACGAGAGACAATCTCACCGGCAAGTCCGTTACCCGCATAAACGAAAATGACAGGACCATTGTTGAACTGGATGGCACTTATTATCAGTATAACTACGATTATAGGAATGCTCCGGAAGACAGCAGTGACGAGAAGCCCGAGCTTGTACGCGGCACAAAGGGCGTTAACGTCTACAGGGATAAGCTGGGACTTATCGCGGCGGTTTCGGTTTCCGCCAGCAGCAATGATACCGGCGATTACAAGTACGGCTATCTTATAGGCGTGCGCCAGGATTCGGAAAAGAGCGAAAAAGGTTATGACCTCGAATTCCGTATAATCGACTTCGTCGGCTCTAAAATTCAGGAATTGCAGTTGGGCACCGGTACGACCATTCAGATCGACGGTAAGAAGTATGACACCGAGGACAATGATATACTCGACATACTTATGGAAACCGCGGATCAGGCCAACGCGTCTTACCGCAATGTTGGCGGCGGCAGCGACCTTGATAATGTTACCTACCACCAGCTTATTAGGTACAAGCAAAGCTCTACCAGCAAGCTTGTGACCGCTATCGATACCATCGCCAAATCCAATGTGGGCGACGACCTGGATCTTTCCGCTCCCATTGATGACGGCATTGCCGACGGCGAGGGCCGCCGCACCTATAATAAGTCAAGCGGCTTCACCTACAATAACGAGGATGGTGAAAAGGCTTATTACCAAATCACCAGCGATACCACTAAGATACTGTTCCTGCCTGACGACAGAAGCAGGAAAGATGAGTACCGCAAGATGACTGTCAGCAACTTTACCAGCGGCAACAAGTACTATGTTGAGGCCTACAACGTTGGTACGACCAAGTCTAACAGAGCCGACGTACTCCTGGTTTACAAGACAAACGACAGTATGGAATTTAATCACACTACGCCGTTCCTCATTGTATCCGACTATGGTACCAACGATGATGACGAGGACTATATCACCGGTTATAAGGGCGTGTATAACGCGGCTTTCTCGACCAGCGCTAATACGACCGTCGTTCTCGGCAAGTTGGATTCCGAGTCTCGCGAGGCCTTTGAGAATATAGGCAGGGGCGACATTGTCCGTTACCTTTTAGGCCCTGACAATAAGGCCGTTCAGCTGGAGCTTTGGCTCGACGCCTCCGACCCCGTACAGGTGGAGAGCGTGAGCAGTCAGGACGAGGCCGTTGACAACCGTA
>CANRHW010000032.1 GCA_947630525.1 uncultured Clostridia bacterium
TTCAAGCCCAAGCTCCGCCGCTATGGAATTTTCATAAACCGTTTTTATTCTGGCGGGCACGGGGCCACCTCCCTACTCAAACGCCTTGTCTATTTCTTCAAACATCTTGTCAACCGTCTTACGGGCAACGGTATAATACTCCTCGCCGTCCACCGACACCAGGCAGTTGCGTTCGTCATAGCCGGTAAACTCCAGTTTAAGGCCGGTGCCGTCGGTGAGTACATACTCGATCGAGCCCTCAGGCGCAGGAGGCTGGGAATAGTCCGCCGGTCCGTCCGGAACGCCGCTTACGGCAATGGCCACTATTTTTCCGTAAAAATCACGGAACTCATCGGCGTCAAGCTGTACGCCGTCCTTGTAGAACGCCGCGTTGTCGCCGCCGCCGTCCACAATGTCAAACTGTTTTTCCCTGCCGTCATGGGATGTGCGTATTTCGCTGATAAGAGCAATATCTATCATGGCAAGGAGCTTTTCCGCCACGTCGTATGAGCCGGTTTGCAGGAACGCGCAGTCCTCGCTGTCCGTCCGCATAATGTAATTAACGTCGCTGCGGCGGAAATAGCGGTATTCGCCGCTTACGGGAGAAAATTCGTAAACCACGTCTCCGCCGCCGGCGGTAACGCTCACGGTATATTCGGGGCTGTTCAGGCCGGTAGAAGAAAGGTTTTCGTCGTTCATTTCAAGCACGCCGGAAACGCCGCTTTCAAGCTGGGATATGGGAGTCAGCAGCCGGTCGGTCACATCGCTGTTCGACGCGCTGCGCCTTTCGGGAGAGGTGAGGTTCCAATAGCTTAGCAGACCGTACTGATCGCGGGGGCCCTCGGGCCGCATTTCCACAGCCAGCCTCCCGGACGGGCCGTCAACGGTCACGGCGGTAATGCTTTCGGCGGAAAGGCCTTCGGCCACGGTAAGATAATCCCGGGCCGTCAGCTCAACGACATCGACCATATACGATTTCATGATATACACGTCCTCGGAAGCGTCGGTGTTGAAATAGCTGCCGGAGGCGTCGGGCGTTTGGCTGCCGATATAAAAGGTCCTGCCGCCGCCCGCAGTGGTCAGCGTAAGCACCGCCGTGGGAGCGTCGAGGCCGTAAACGCTCATGTCCGCCCCTGCCTCGGCCACTTTTGCGTCACTGGTGATATTCATAAAGGTGAAAACCAGCGTATCAAGGGCCGTAGCGTTGAGAGTCTCCCCCTCCATTCCTGCCATAGACCAGGCGCCCCCCTCGCGGCTAAGGCTGTAGCTGCCGTACTGATTGGTAACCTGAACGCCGGTCAGCTCGTCCGCCGCATACGAAAACACCTTTACCTTGTCGTCGTCGGTATACATTTCACCAAGGCTGTCGCCCTCCTCCGGCCGGGTAAGAAAATACACCCCTCCCGCCAGGAGAGCTACAACCGCAACGACGATAACTATATTCAGTATAAATCTCGCGTTTCTGCTCATGACAGGGCCTCCCAATATTACAGATGCCTGCGCCGCAGCCATACGGCAATGCCCGCCAGTATTATGATTATTGGCAGCGCAAAGCAGAATATTATTCTGTACAGCCGTTTTTGGGCGGTGCTGAGGGCGTCAACGTTCACAGATACGCGCATGCTTTTGCCGCTGATGGTGAGGCGCGTGCTGTTAAGGCCAAGCATTTCGTAGGTACTGCCCACGAAGAAAGCGTTGTTGCCGTAGTTCTTTTCCATCAAAAAGCCCGTAAGGTCAAGGCCGACGCTGGCAGCGTACTGGGAAACGCCCCAAAGGGACGAGGTTCCGGCTACCAGCAGACGGGCGGTCTTGTCGTAATTTTCGCCCACGGTCTTTTCCAGATACACGGCAAGGGCGTAGGTTCCCTGAGCGCCGTCGCTAAGGCCGCTGGCCTCGCCGTTTTCATCATAGGCCATTTCATAGGACATGCCGTAGCGGGTAGTGCGCAGCAGCCGCTGGCAGGTGATGGTCTCCAGCATATCCTGCTCAAAATTCACGCTGCGGCAAAGGGTGGCAAAGACCCGGCTCCCGCTGTCGAGCAGGTCACCGTTCACGTCGGCCTCCTCGACCTGGGGAAAGATTACGTCCAGGCCGCTTTGCGTGTCCATGGAGCTGTAGTTCGGATCCCCCTCGGCAATGATGTTGTCACCGAGAGTTACCCCCCATTCGGCCAGATAGCTTTCCAGCCGGGGCAGGTCAAAATAGGGTTCTATGGCAATCTGTACGCTGCCGCCTCTGTCAAGGTAATTGTCCAGCCGCTCTATCTCCTCGGCGGTAAAGTCATAAACGGGAGAAATAATATACAGCATACCGCATTCTTGGGGCACGTCCCGATTTTTAAGGCTCAGCGTAGTGGGGGTAATATTTTCACTGCCCAGCACATAACCCATCTCGGCGGGATTGGGCTCGCCATGGTCCGTCAGGAAGCAGACGGTCACGTCCTCGTCGCTGATGCAATAGTCAAGGGCGTTGGTAATGCGGCTCTCCACATTCAGCACCGTGGCATAGGCGGAGCCGTCGCTGTTCGTATTTATGCCCTCGTAAAGGTCAACGCTGTTCAATATCTTATGCCTGTCCTTGGTGGCGTCGTCCACTATCAAACTATGCTCGGTAACGGTGCCGTCGGTGTAGCGCTGTACAAAGGCCGGGTCGCGGTTAAAGTACTTGACCTCGTATTTAAGGTTCTTGCTGGCGGCAAGATATTTGAGTATTACCTCCTTGACCCGGTAATCCTCGTCGTCGCCGCCTTTCATATAGTAAATGGTCACATCGTCGCCGCTCTCGTCCAGCTCGGCCAGGACGCCCTTGGTAGCGTCGCCTATCTCAAACATACCGTTTTCGGTCAGGTCAACACGGGTGGCGGGGAATTTTTCGCTCAGGGCCGCCGCAAGCAGATTGAGCAGCACAAAAATCACCGCCGCGGCGATAATAAGTATAAAATTGTTTGCGCCGTACTTAAGCCGGCGCTTATTTATTTTTTTCATTATTACGCCCTCCTTAACTCCAACGACGCTTTTCTATGCTTCTTACGGTAAAGAACGTAAACATTGCCGACAGGCTGAGATAATAGACAATATCCTCCAGCTTGAAAATGCCGTTCATAAGGCTGCGGAAGCGTTCCGTCACCGCGGCGAGGCCGATAATATCGTCGAGCAGGCTTATTCCGGTGGAGGGCAGTATGCCCATGAGGAAAGCCACCAGCAATACGCCCAAAGAAATAACGAGGGCGATTATCTGATTTTCCGTAATGGACGAAAAGAACAAACCGATGGACACAAAGCTGAGCCCCAACAGGAAAAATCCCAGATACGAGGCCAGTATTTTGCCCCAGACCGGCACGCCGTGGACGGCTACTATCACCACGTAAGGGAAGGTAGTCACCATTGCTCCCAGGAACACGCACATGGCGGCCCCCAGCTTGCCCAGCACTATACCCCATACGCTGACCGGGGACGACAGCAGAAGCTGCTCGGTACGGCTGCCGCGTTCCTCGGCGATAAGGCGCATGGTAAGCACCGGCACCAGCAGCACCAGCACGATAAGGCTGCTGTACATGGGCATGGAAATGTCGTTATATCCGCCGACAATGACATATTGATTAAAATAAATACCTGAAATAATGGCGAAAACGCCAATGAACACATAGCCTATGGGCGAGGTAAAATAGGCCATGAGTTCCCGCTTGAAAATGGCTTTCATTCCTCCGCCTCCCCTTCGGTAAGCTTGATAAATATGTCCTCAAGGCTCAGCTCGTTGAGCTTCATCTCGATTATGGTGCCGCCGGCGGTGCTGACAGCCGTAGATATATCGCGGCGAACGTCGGTGTCGGCCTTGATGAGCAGCTCAGCGCCGCCCTCGGGCCTTACGGTAACGATGCTGACGTTCTTTACGCCGGGCACCTGCGACGCCGCCGAAGCCGCGGCCTCTGCGTCGCCCTCCACCACAACGGTGACGGCGCACTCGCCCCCCACCTTGTGCGAAAGATTTTCCGGCGTGTCCTCGGCAACTATTTTGCCCTTATTGATTATGAGCACCCGGTCACAAACGGCGCTGACCTCCGGGAGTATATGGCTGCTTAATATGATGGTGTGGCTGTGGGCCAGCTCCTTTATGACGGTCCGTATCTCGATTATCTGCGCCGGGTCAAGGCCCACGGTGGGCTCGTCCAGTATGAGCGCCGCGGGATTGCCCACCAGCGCCTGAGCGAGCCCAACCCTCTGACGGTAGCCCTTGCTCAGATTGCGTATGCGGCGCTTGCTGACGTCGGTTATGCGCGCGATGGACTTTATTTCCTCCAGATGCCGCTTTTTGTTTTGTTTGGCCTTTTTAAGCTCGTAAACAAAGCTCAGATACTCGTCCACGGTCATGTCCAGATACAGCGGCGGCTGCTCGGGCAGGTAGCCGATGCTGCGCTTGGCCTTATACGGCTCGTCCAACACATCGCTGCCGTTCACGGTAACAAGGCCGTCCGTAGCGCTGAGGCAGCCCGTGATGATATTCATTGTCGTACTCTTACCTGCGCCGTTTGGCCCGAGGAAGCCCAGTATCTCTCCGTCTTCAACGGTAAAGCTCAGGTCGTCCACGGCAACCTTGCCGCCAAAGCGCTTGGTCAGATTTTTAACTTCTATCAATTCCGTTCCCTCCTACGAAGGTCATTCCTGCGGAAGAACCGCAATGCCAAGTTCCCGAAGCTGCTTATCGTCCACTGTTCCCGGCGATTCCACCATAAGTTCGCCGCTGTCCTTCACCTTTGGGAAGGCCATTACGTCACGGATGGACTCCTTGCCGGTCATGAGCATCACCATGCGGTCGAGGCCGTAGGCCATGCCGCCGTGGGGAGGCGTGCCGTAACGGAAAGCGTTTATCAGGAAGCCGAACCGTTCCATGGCCTGTTCGGGAGTGAATCCCAGGGCCTGGAACATACGGGACTGGAGGTTACTGTCATGTATGCGTATGCTGCCGCCGCCCAGCTCGACGCCGTTAAGCACGATGTCATAGGCCTTGGCCCTGACGGCGCCGGGGTCGGAGTCCAGCAGCTCTATATCCTCGTCCTTTGGGCTGGTAAAGGGGTGGTGCATGGCCATGTAGCGCTGCTCCTCTTCGCTGTATTCCAGCAGCGGGAAGTCAGTCACCCAAAGGAGATTGAACTTAGTCTTGTCTATAAGGCCGTAGCGCTCCGCCAGCTCACAGCGCAAAGCGCCCAAAGCGGCATAAACTACGCTGTCCTTATCCGCCACGATGAGCACGGTGTCTCCGGCGGTGGCGTCCATCCTTGCGGCTATGGCGCGAAGTTCCTCCTGGGAGAAGAACTTGACTATGGAGCCCTTTATCTCATCTTCGCCCACTATAAGCCAGGCAAGGCCCTTGGCGCGGTATGTTTTGACAAACTCCGCAAGGCCGTCGAGGGTTTTGCGGGTGAGCTTTTCCGACAGGCCCTTGGCGTTTATCGCGCGGACGCTGCATCCTTTCCGCTGCGCCACCGAAGCAAAGGCGGTGAAGCCGCAGTCCCTGAAGCAGTCGGTCAGGTCGGTCAGCTCCATGCCGAAGCGGGTGTCGGGCTTGTCGCTGCCGAAGCGGTCCATCGCTTCCTTATACGGGAGCCGGGGCAGGGGTATCTGCACGTCCACGTCCAAAATTTCTTTGAACACTTTTTGGATAAATCCTTCGTTGACGGTCATAACGTCGTCCTCGTCCACAAAGGACATTTCCAAATCAAGCTGGGTGAACTCCGGCTGGCGGTCGGCCCTCAAATCCTCGTCGCGGAAGCATTTTGCTATCTGGAAATACCGGTCCATGCCGGCCAGCATCAAAAGCTGCTTGTAAAGCTGAGGCGACTGGGGCAGGGCGAAGAAATGCCCGGGATAAATACGGCTTGGCACAAGGTAATCTCTCGCGCCCTCGGGCGTGGACTTACAGAGAATTGGAGTCTCGACCTCCAAAAAGCCGTTTTCGTCATAGTATTTACGCGCTATCTGCGTAATGCGGTGGCGGGTCTCAAGGGTACGCTGCATTTCGGGCCTGCGCAGGTCAAGGTAGCGGTATTTGAGCCTAAGCTCCTCGCCGGCCTTTACGTCGTCCTGAATAACGAAAGGCGGCACCTCGCTCTTCGACAGGATGCGAAGCTCCTTTACTTCTACCTCCACATCGCCGGTGGGTATGTTTTTGTTCACGCTTTCGCGAAGGCGCACAAGGCCCTCGGCCGCGATGACATACTCGCTCCTGAGCTCGCCGGCTTTTTCAAAAAGTTCCGCGTTGTCCGGGTCGAACACAAGCTGGCTTATGCCGCTGCGGTCCCGTATGTCCACAAATATCAGTCCGCCCATATTCCGTGCGCGGGCAACCCAGCCTGAGAGCCGCACCGTCTGCCCCGCGTGCTCGGGCCGGAGCTGGCCGCACATATGCGTTCTTTTCATACCTTTGATAACGTCCATAATTTTGTCCTCCTAATCATTTATCATCCGCGCCGCCTCGTCCCAGGCGTCGCCGGGCAAAAGGCGTTCAGTTCCGTTTTTTAGGTTTTTCAGGCTGATCTCGTTTTCCGCCGCTATTACCAGCCAGGGAGCGCCGCTCGCCTTTGCGGCGGCACATTGGGCGGCAAGGTCCATTCCCATCAGGTCGCGCTCGGCATATATGCCAAGCCCCCGCAGCCGTGCGGCCCCGCGCCCGGCGGCGGCAGGATCCATCGAGGTCACGTACACAAGGGGCTTATCCGGCGGTATTTCCTCGATGCCGCTTTCCCGCATGGCGATGATGGCCCTTTCCTCGCCGATGGCAAAACCCACAACAGGCACCGGCGGGCCGCCCATACGCCTGCAAAGGCCGTCGTATCTGCCGCCGCCGCAGACGGTGCCGTTGGCCCCGCCCTCGCCGGCCTTAAATTCAAACACGGTCCGATCGTAATAGTCCAGCCCCCGTATCAGGTGAGTTTTGACGTTAAAGGCTATGCCGACGGCTTTCAGATGCCGCTTGACGGTCTCAAAATGGCTGCGGCAGTCTGAGCAGAGAAAGTCTATGAGCTTGGGCGCCTTTTGAGCCACGGCCTTGCAGGAGGGATTTTTGCAGTCCATCACCCGCAGCGGATTGCGGCTCATACGGCTCACACAGGTGGGGCAAAGCTCGCCGCTGTTGGCATAAGGGAGCAAAAAGCGGCGAGCTTAGAGCCGGTCAACGCCGATAGCCTTTAAGGCCATATAGGCGAGGGTGATTATCTCGGCGTCGGCCTGGGGCTTGGCGCTGCCGTAACATTCGGCCCCTATCTGATGAAACTCCCGCAGGCGGCCCTTTTCCGGATCCTCTTGACGGTAACAGGTTATTTTATAGCAAAGCTTCAACGGCAGTTTTTTGTACATCTCGTGCTGTATCACCGCGCGGGCAATGCCCGTCGTCCCCTCCGGCCGCAAAGCGAAGCTGTCGCCCTGTTTGTCGGTAAATGTATACAGCTCGTTTTCCACGATATCCGTGACGGGGCCCACTCCCCTCTCAAAAAGCTCGCCGTACTCAAAAACGGGAGTGTGCACCTCGCCGTAGCCGAAGCAGCGGCACTGGTCCATAAACACGGACTCAACGTATCTTTTCATGCGCATTTCTTCGGGCAGCCCGTCCTGGGTGCCCATTGGCGCGAATATCCGCGACGGCTTCAAGATGCTCCACTCCTTTCCATAAAGATATATTATTTTATTATTATACTATTTTATGTGGCCTGTTGTCAAGATTATAGCATCAAAAACCGCTGGCAAAAAACAAATTTTTTGTAAAAACCCGTTATGTAATCCGTAGGCATGGGAACCGGGCAAAAAATTGCATGGCGGACTTTTTCAAAGGGAAAGCGTCGGAGCAAAGACGAGCTTTGCCCCGACGCCGCCGAAAGAGATTTTCGTCCGTCCTGATTTATTTAAGGCCTTTCCACGCGTTATATTCTTTTTGCACCGTATCCGTCATGGTTATACCGGCGCGGCTCATGTCCTGACCGGGGCTATTGGCGAAAATCGCCAGGTCGTCGGCCATTATCTTTTCGGCCGCAAGGCTGCGGACTTCAATAACTGGCGAGGTAAATTTTTCTTTCATTTTCAACGCTCCTCTCTTACAGCAACGGTTCAAGCTCGGCCTGTTGGTCCGCGCCGCCGGTTTCAAGCTCATCGACAAGGGTCAAGACATACTCGATATTCACGGCGTCCAGCGAAAGCGTCAGGGCTTCGCCGCCGGACAGGGTCAAGGTTCCGCTTTCCCTGTCGATTGTAAAGCCGCCGTAAACTTTCCCGGCCTCGGCATTCTCAAAGGTACGGTCAATCGAGCCCACACAGACCTTATTGCCGTCCAGTAAAAAGCCTATGCCCCAGCTTTTATAAGGTTCCTTCACGGTAACGGTAATCTTGGCGGCATCGGTATCGGTATCAACGTCAACTATGCTCGCCGTGTCGCCGTTCGGCGCCTCGCCGTCCGTGAAGTAAACGCCGCCGTGGGTTATAACCGCGTTGGCCTTGGCTATCATATCATTGTTTACTTCCGCGTTATAGGCGTCGCTCAAATTTGTAAGGTTTTCTACCACTTCGCTGTACAGGGCCGCCTTAACCGAGCCGACGGAATAGGCCGCACCGTTTTTCACCGCCTCCACGGCGGCGGTATATATGGCGTTGGAGTCGCCGGGCGTGAGCAGGACGTTAGGCTTTTCCGCCGTTAAAGCGCCCTCGCCCACCGTGTTGCCGTCCGGGTCGATAACGGTGACCTTGAAGCTGTCGGCCCCGGTAATGCCGCCGGTGAGACCGCCGAGGAGGAAGTCAACCGTCAGATTTGCGCCGTCATAGCCCAGCTTTGCGTCCGCCGTGCCGTCCGCCGCTTCGGTAGTAACGGTATATTTCACACCGTTAAGCCTTGTGACGTTATCAATAACAACGTCCTTGCCGCTCTCCGCGCTGCCGGCCTCCTCGCCGTCCTTGTATACGACGGTTCTAAGTCCGCCTATGCCGCCGGTGGCGTCGGGGAAGGTGAGGCTTACGTTTTGTCCCCCGGCAATGTCGGCGGGGGTGCCCGAAAACTGTGTCAAATTAAAGGTGTAGTCCTTGCCGCTCTTTTCCGCCGTCAGCTTGGTGGAAAACGGCACGCCGGCGCTGGGGCCCTCCACCTTTACGCCCTGCGCCTCGGCGGTATATACGCCGTCAAAACCGTCGCGGGTGTACTCGCTGAGCTTGGCGAGATAAGCGGAAGCGCTATTTATAACATCATCAAGAATAATAATATTGCTCTTTTCCATCCACGACTGGAAATTACTCTCCTCAATAAATTTGGGATTGTTGGTTTGGGCGTCGGAAATAAGATTGCTTCCCGTTGTAAAGGCGTGTATTATCTGAAAATCAACGTTACTATTATAATTGCTGTTAATATAGTCCACTATATTGCTGTAATTTGAATTTTCTTTGTAAACGCCGTTAATAACATTTCTATTAATAAATCGGTTTATACAGTTTGCGCCTCTGGCCTTAGCAAAGCAAATTACAGCGGCTTTTGTTCCTTTATTGGTGAGTTCATCGTAGCTATTGGAAAGAGATACATTGCCAACCACATAATCCGCCAAACCGGTCTTTTGGAGAGTGGCACAAATGGCGTTGTATACATATTTGTTATCGTCGCCGGCCGTGCCTCCAAAATAAGTTCCATCGTTTGTTACAACCTTGTTTCCGTCATAGAGGTCATCCCATGTACTTTGGAAATCAAGAACGATAACTTCACCGGGGTTTTCTTCTGCAAATTGGGCCAAAGTGTAAGCAATTCCCTCAAAATCCTCTGAAATAATCCCATGTCGCGTCCACAAAGCTCCGTCTTCCTGACGCGAAAGTCGTACGTCAAAGTATCTGGCGCCGGAATTTATTTGATCAAGCACGCCTTTACTTTGCGCCTTGCTCATATTAGCTGCAAGAAACCCGAATTTCGAGCCTAAGTCTCCGTAGAGTATGCCCGCTTCATCTCTATAATTATTATTCCCCTCCATTTTGTACGTAAAGGAATCATGTGACCCTAAAAGTTTCATTTTATTAAAAGCGGTCGTCCCCGTTACGTTATTGCGAACAGCCCAAGTACCAAGACTTTCTTCATTTGGGGCATATTCAAGAGAGAGTGTTTTTTCCGTGAGTTTTTTTCTCGTATTAATTACATTGTCTCCCGCCGTTCTTGCTTTGAGAACATAACCATCGAAATGCGGTGCGGGAATATTCGTGCTCCTGCGCGCCTTGTAAGTGTAAACGCCGTCATGTTCGCCGGCCCCACTGATTGTCACGGTATAATCTGACCGTTCAATATTGCCCGAATATATCCGAAGGTAATTCACACGGTGATTTCTATACCATAAACTCGCACTTGGAACCGCGTATTCAATGGAACCTATACCGTCAAACTGTCCATTATACGTGGCCGTATACATCTTGTCCCAATAATCGTCACGCCACATAGGTTGATATATATTTTTAAATTCATCTTCATTTATCTGACATAGTTCTCCTGTTCCGTTAAACCCGTTGGCGATGTAATATATAACGGAATATGTGTTATCGTCATTGTTTACAAAAACAATTCTTGTGCCGGTATTATACGCCGTAGAAATTTTCACCGGTTGTTTCACGCCGGTGGTAGCTTCATCAGCCGGCACAGGAGATTCAAAACTATCCGTTTTGCCCGAAGCTAAACCGTCGGTTATTATATCCGAGCTGCCTCTTCGCACATAGCCGGTTTCGATTATTTTCCCTTTTGTGTCCTTTATCGCAAACTCATGTTTAAAATCATACGTATCTCTTGTGTGCCAAAATTCCAAAATCACAAATTTTTTCCCTTTGCCGTAGCCAGGAAGATTTACGGTATCTTTAGATCCGGCAGCACCGTAAACCTGATATGAATTTCCATAAGTATTTATGTTGGTAATCTTGCTGGTAAAATTATTATTTTCAAATGTGGCATCGGGGTAATTTGCGCTGTTATTTTTGCTCCATGTAGCCGACCATCCGCTATAATTTTCGCTCAACACCCCGTCTTCCGTGGCGGTGGGCTTATATTCAAATTCCTGATCCGTTGCCAGTTCATGCCAGTCTTCCATTGTAAAACCATAGTACCGCGCATCACTGAACCATTCTGCGGGGGCCTCCGCCCCGTCCGCAGCCACCGCCAGCCCCGGCGCGAGGGCAAGGGCCATTGCCGCCGCAAGCACCGCGGCTAACAGCTTTTTCATTTTCATACTCAATTCCTCCCAATCATCGCATAACATTTTTGTGTATTTTGTACAAAATCGTACACTACCTATGATACCATTATAGCAAAACCGCACCGAAATAACAATCCCCCGTATGTTAAGTTTTTGTGTATGCGGTGTAAATTTTTAGCCGCCGCTTTTGGGCAGTTTTACTAATAGCGCTGCGGCCGC
>CANRHW010000033.1 GCA_947630525.1 uncultured Clostridia bacterium
GTCTCGTTGTCCAGCTCGGGAGTTTTTACGATGATCTGAGTGTTGTCAGTGGCCTGAACGCTCACCTGCTGACCGCCGATGGCGTCGGAAACCAGCTTTTCCATCTGGTTTTCCATATCTGTAGTGACGGTCTTGCCCATTTCAAACTGATAAAGGTTGCCGCCGGTGAAGTCGATACCCAGATTGAAGCCCTTGAAGAGCATCAGCGCGATGCTGGCAACGACAAGAACTATGGAGATGCCGAAGAAAATCTTTCTGTTCTTAGTGGGACTCATCAGGCATTCCTCCTTTTGTTTACTCCGTAGAGCCAGTTGTTTTTAACGCCGAAGTTCACTATAAGTTTAAGCAGCCACTTGGTCAGGAACACGGCGGAGAACATACTAACTATGATGCCTATGCCAAGGGTGATGGCGAAGCTCTGAATAGTGCCGCTGCCAAAGAAGAACAGCACTACGCAGGCAATAATAGTGGTCACGTTGGAATCGATAACCGCAGTGATAGCGCGCTTGTAACCGCTTTCAACCGCCGCGCCGACGCTCTTGCCCTGGCGGAGCTCATCCTTTATCCTCTCGAAAATTACAACGTTGGCGTCAACGGCCATACCTATCGAAAGGATAACGCCCGCTATACCCGGCAGTGTCAGCGTTATGCGGTAGCCGCTGTCTATACCGTCGCCGATAAAGAAGCCGGCCATAATAAGCAGAGATATGGAAATATAAGCCACAAGGCTGATATCGGCCACAAGGCCGGGGAGGCGATAGAACAGCAGCATGAACAGCATTACCAGTATAATACCGATAAGGGCCGCCGTCAAAGAGGTTTTGAGAGCCTCGGCGCCGAGGGTGGGACCTACGGTGCGGAGCTCAGCCGCCTCAAGGGCAAAGGGCAGAGAGCCGCTGTTGATAACGTTGGCCAGATGGCTGGCCTCGTCGGCGGTGAAGTCGCCGGTGATAACGCAGCCGTCACTGTTAATAACGCTGCTTACGCTGGGCTCGCTGACTACCGTGTCATCAAGAGCGATAACGATAGCGCTATTGATAGCCTCGCCGTTAAAGCTCTTGTTTACGGCGTTGGCGGTAGCCACGCTGAAAGCGTCGCGGCCCTTGCTTGTAAAGCTTACGGACACATGATAAGTCGAATTGGCGTTGTTATCGGTGGGGCCGTATTCCATCTTGGCGTTGGAGATATACTCGCTGGTGCCCTCCATAGCCAAGGCATACCGAGCGCTGCCGTCCTCGGCGGGGTCGGTATAGTGATAACGGAACTCCAGCTTGGCAACGTCGCCGATGCTGGCCAGAGCCTCCTCGGGGTTGTCCATGTCGGGTATCTCCACGCGGATGCCGGTCTCACCCTGAATAGATGTGGTAGCCTCCTGCAAGCCCTGAGCGTCAAGACGCTGGCGGAGTACCGCCTCGGCTGTTTCAAGCTCGGCCTGAGTGGCGTTGGGAACATCCTTGGGTTCAAAAACGATGATAGAGCCGCCTACCAGGTCAAGGCCCTGTTTAATGCCCCTGTTCCTGTCCAGAACGCTGGGGACTTTAAAGTTGCCGATCTGTATGTCGCCGATGCAGACAACGGCAAAGGCGGCGATCAGAACCATAATTAGTATAAATGAAACGATGCTTTTCGATTTCATCCACTAACCCTCCTTAATTCTTTGGTTTTGCAACATTATTATTATACAAAAATATCTCCCATTAGTCAAGAGATATTTTCAAATTTTTTGCGGAATTGGAAATTTTTTAAAATCAAGCGTTAAAAACGGTTCGGGCTCTCACGCGTCCGCCGCCCGTCACTCCGCAAGCGCCGCGGCCATGGCTATGGCGCATTCGGTGCGCTTTTTCTGCATTTCGCAGGCGATATCGTAGGGCTTGTTTATGTCGCCGTTCATGTTGAAAGCGTTGGCCGCGCAGCCGCCGCTGCAATAAAAGCGGTTCCAGCAGGAAGAGCAGGCCTCCTTGGCGTAGATATTGCTCTTCATAAAGCGGTCGCGGATAGCCCCGTCCAGCTTGCCCTCGAACACGGTGCCCATTTTAAACTCGGGCTTGCCCACAAACTGGTGGCAGGGGTAAAGGTCGCCCGAGGGGGTCACGGCCAGATACTCGTGGCCGCTGCCGCAGCCTGAAAGCCGCTTATAAGCGCAGGGGCCCTGTTCAAGGTCGACCATAAAGTGGAAAAAGTTCACAAATTTGCCGCTTTTGCGTGTGTTTGTCAGCAATTCCGCCAGCCGGTCATACTCGGCGAAAATGGCGGGCAAATCTTCCCGGCGGAGGGAATAATCCTCGGTCTCGGGAGCAACCACCGGTTCCACGCTTATCTGCTCAAAGCCCAGATCCATCAGGTGCTTCACGTCCTCGGCAAAATCCAGATTATCCCTCGTAAAGGTGCCCCGGACGTAATAATCGCTCTGCCCGCGGCTGTCGGCCAGCTTTTGGAATTTTGGCACGACCCGGTCATAGCTGCCGCTGCCGTCCACACGGACGCGAACCGCGTCGTGAACCGCCTTGCGTCCGTCGAGAGAAAGAACCACGTTGCTCATGTTTTCATTGATATAGGCCTGCTTTTCATCATCCAGCAGCACCCCGTTGGTGGTTATCGTAAAACGGAAATTTTTGCCGCGGAGCCTCCCCTGCTCCTTGGCGTACTCGGTGATTTCCTTTACCACGTCAAAATTCATCAAAGGCTCGCCGCCAAAATAATCTATCTCGATATTCTTACGGTTTTGGCTCTGTTCAATAACAAAGTCGATGGCCTTCTTCCCCACCTCGGCGCTCATGAGTTCGCGCTTGCCCATGTATTCGCCGCCGTCGGCAAAACAATATTTGCAGCGCAGATTGCAGTCATGGGCGATGTGGAGACAAAGGGCCTTGACCACCGACTGCTTGTCCCAATGCTTCGCCAGCTCGGCATAGATATCCTTGGTGAACAGCAGCTTTTCGTCTATGAGGCTTTGGAGCTCGGCCGTGGCCTCGTCGAACTCCGGGCCGACACAGCCCAGCTCCGACGCCTTTTCGGGGAGAAATACGCCGTTTTCATCATAACAGTCCAGCAGCTCGTAAGCCTTTTCGTCCAGGACGTGAACGGCCCCGCTGGCCACATCTACGACTATGTACTGACCCAGGTTGTGGAATTTGTGTATCATAAAATCATCCTTAATATAATGTAATGACAGCCCCTTTCAGACTGCCGGCAAAGTCAATGAACAATTAGGAAAGCTCGAAAGGGAACTCCCTTTCGATAAAAAACATATAATCCCAGGGCGTGTACCTGGGATTATATACCTTAATCGGGGTAGAAAGGGGCTGCATAACAGCCCCTTTGTAACAACTGTTTTCCGCTTTCGCTTATTTCTTCTTCTGCTCGCACTTTTGGTTGGCAACAGTGCAGGAAGTCTTGCAAGCGGACTGGCAGGACGTCTGACATTCGCCGCAACCGCCCTTATTCACAGACTTGGCCAGATTTGCGCCGGAAATCGTTTTAATATGCTTCATAAAAAATGCCTCCTTATCTAAATTGTGCCTTTTACTGCCATTATTATATCACGGCGGTATTGGTTTGTCAATAGTTATTTTTCGGGCAGGGAGAGCCCAAGCAAAATCGGGCCGCCCCTGTTATGATTTCATGTTTATGCCTATTATCCCGCCGATAATGCCGGCCAGCGCGCCGTAGCCCAGCTTTATCAGCGCTTCCGAGCCCAGTTCTACTCCGCCAAAGGCGAGATAGCCTATGGCGTAAAGTATGACCATATATAAAACCCCGCTTACGCCGCCTACCAGCCAGCCGCCGCGCTTGCCGCTCTTAGCGCAGAGCGCTCCGGCCAAAGCCACGGAAAATACCGTTATTATCTTTGCTCCGCGGCCTATCCATACCTCGTCGATGTCGGTATAGCACAGGAGCAGGGCAAAAAGCATCACCAGCGCCACCGTTACGGCATATGCCGTAACAAGGCTCAGCAGGCACCTGAGCAGCGCGGGCCTTTCCTTTTCATTGACAGGCTTCATAAACAACCACCCCCGCTACTTATATATGCGGGGGCGGCGGCGTTTATTCTGTTTGGTTTATTTGTTTATCGGCTCGCCCTCGGCGTTAAACAGCGGAAGCCCGCCCAACACGATTATGTCGTCTCGGTTAAGGGCGTCGCCCTCGGCGAGAACAGCCATTTTGCCGGCAATAACGCCGCCGGCAGCCGCGACCAAATCTTCAAGGGCCTTAAGAGACTCGCCGGTGCTTATAACGTCGTCAACAACAAGCACCCGCTTGCCCGCCATGGCGGCCGCGTCCGCCTGCCCCAGACAAAGCACCTGATCCCGCTCGGTAGTGATAGAGCGCACATGAGTTGTTACCACTTCGCCCATATACACCTTTGGGCCCTTACGGGCCACAATGTAGGGAGAGCCGCCCTCCTGCCGGGCCATTTCGTACACCAGCGGCAGACTTTTACATTCGGCGGTAAAGATTACGTCATGGGCCGGGGCCCTGTCTAACAGCGCGGCGGCGGCCGCCTCGGTCACCTCTACGTCGCCGAAAAGTATAAACGCCGCTATCTTTAAGCCGCCCTCTATCGGGAACAGCGGCAGGGAACGCTTGACGCCCGCTATCTCAATATCATAGCTTGTTTTCATTTTCATTACCTCTTTTTCTCAATTACTGTAAATATTTTATATCATTTTTCGCAGTATTGCAAGTATTTTATTTTAATAAATCAAAAAAATCATATCCTTCCTTTCCACTTCATAGTCTGTAACGAAAAGGGGGATCGCCATGAAGGATTACATAGAGGAGCGAGCCGTGGAGCTGGCCAATTACATAATCGAAAACAACGCCACCGTCCGCAGTGCGGCCAAGGTTTTTTCCCTGTCCAAATCCAGCGTACACAAGGACGTGACCGAGCGGCTGGAAAAAATCGACCCGCCGCTGGCGGCCAGAACAAAACTGGTGCTTGAACATAACAAGGCCGAACGGCATATCCGGGGCGGCCTGGCCACAAAGCACAAATACGAAGAGCGGGCCAGAAAAACGGACAATTTGAAAAAAGCGAGATAAATAACGGCAGGTCATTTAAAGTTTTTCTTGACCTGCCGTTTACTTTATGATATAATAAAGCTAAAGCTTTATTATATTTTGATTTTTATGCGCCGCCGAATTTTTCCTCGCCAGAGGCTCGGAAACGGCGATGCGCAATTATATCATAAATTTTTTCAAATTTATGATATAATAAAATTGTAATTTTATTATATTTTGATTTTACAATGGGAGGCACGGCCCGTTGGCCGTGGAATGGAAAATGAAAGAGAGAATTTACAGCATACCGCTGACGGACGCGCTCAATGAAAACTGCGACTGCGTCATGTGTGCGCTGGAAGAAAAGCTGGAAAAAGACGCCGTCGATTACTTTATGGGGGCTTCAAAAATGGAGCCTGACATAAGGATAATGACCAACAAAAAGGGATTTTGCCGCCGCCATCTGCACATGATGGAGGACAGCGGCAGTCCTCTCGGTCTGGCCCTCATGCTGGACACTCACCTAAATGAAATAGTGTCGCGGCTGGGCAAAAAGGGCAAGCTGGGCGGACTTTTTGCGGCAAAAAAGAACATCGGCGCCGTGGCCGCCGAGCTGGAGGAAATAATAGACGGCTGCGTGGTCTGCGACAAGCTGAGCGGGCATCTTTCCGACGCCGCCGGCAATCTTGTTTATCTTTGGGATAAGGAGCCGGACTTCCGCCGCAAGCTGGAGGGCTCAAAGGGGCTTTGTCTGCCACATATGCTGCTGGTGCTAAAGGCCGCGTCCTCGGAGCTTAGCGGCAAGCGGCTGGACGAATTTGCGGATTTCATAATCCGCACCCAAAGCGATATGCTGGACGCGCTGAATGAGGATGTGAACTGGTTCACAAAGAAGTTTGACTTTAACCACAAAGACGACGACTGGAAAAACAGCCGCGACGCCGTGCCAAGGGCGGTAGATAAGCTGGTAAAGTTTTAAACCGGCATACGGAATTACATCCAATGGAGGGTGGTTATTTGAATATACTCAGATTTTTGACGCCTAAAAATCAGGTGGTTTACCTATATGACGATTTTACCCTGCGCCAGGCGATGGAAAAAATGGAGTACCACCGCTACACGGCGGTGCCCGTTATAAACCGGCGCGGAGAGTATGAGGATATACTTACCGAGGGCGATATACTCTGGGCCCTTAAAGACATATGCGGCTTTGACCTTAAGGTGGCGGAGCAGACGCCGCTTAAGGAGGTGCGCCGCCATTCGAGGAAAGCGCCCATCGGCGTTAACTCGAACATCGAAGACCTTATGTCGCTGGCCATAAACCAAAACTTTGTGCCGGTCATTGACGATACAAGGGTTTTCATCGGCATAGTCACGCGAAAGGACATACTTCAATACTGCGCCGGCCTTATGGACCGCAATAAGGAGCAGGAGAGCGACGCGGTGTAATGAAAAAATGAATAATTAACCCCTTTTTACACACTGGGCCATACCCGCGTCGGAGTATGGCCCAGTGTTTTTCGTTTTTCGTTTTATTTCGCCCGTTTTATTTCAGCCGTTTCAGCACTGCCAAAACATAGTCCCAAGTGCGCTTAACCGAGGCGGTATCCATGCTCTCGGAGGGCGTGTGGATATCCTTCATATCGGGGCCCATCGAAACGCAGTCAAGCCCCGGCAGCTTGCCGGCAAAAAGGCCGCACTCCACGCCCGCGTGTATCGCTTCAACGGAGGGCTTATGGCCGTACTGCTCCTCAAACACCTCGACCATAACATTCCTGAGCCGGGAATCCGGCTTATACTCCCAGGCGGGATATGCGCCGTCGCAGTCAACGCTGCCGCCCAGCACGTCCATCAGGTTTTCAAGGCGGCTCACAAGCTCGTCCTTTTCGGTGCCGACGCTGCTGCGGACGGCAAAGCTCATATCGACCTTGGATTCGCCGGTTTTGAGTATGCCCATATTGAGAGAGGTCTGCACCAGCCCTGGAATGTCCACGCTCATGCGCTGTATGCCGCAGGGCAGATTGTTGAGCGCGGCGATAAGGCGCTTTTTGGACCAGGGGTCCATGACGGCAAAAATGCTCTCGACGCCGTGAGTTACGGTGAGTTTCAGCTCGGGGTCAGTTACGCGGTACTCGGAGGCGAATATTTTGTCAAACCTATCCACCGCCGCGCAGACCTTGGCTTCTTCGCCGGGGGCTACGACTATGTCCGCGGTGCAGGCACGCGGTATGGCATTGTCCTTCATGCCGCCGTTGACGCTGACGAGCCCATAGGAAACCGCCTTATCCAGCTCGCAGAGGAACCGGCCCATAAGCCGGTTGGCGGTGGCGCGGCCTTTATCTATCTCAACGCCGGAGTGCCCGCCGGTCAGGCCGCCCAGCTCTATCACCAGCCGCAAACCCGCCGCCGTCTCACGGCCGACGGGCAGATGACAGTTGGCCGTCACGCCGCCGGCGCAGCTCACCAGCAGCACGCCCTCCACCTCGGAATCCAGATTTATCATGGTACGTGATTTAAGGGGCGAACAATCGATATCCGCGGCGCCGTACATACCTATCTCCTCATCTACGGTCAGCACCACCTCCAGCGGCGGATGCGGAATATCGTCGGCCGCCAGCAGAGCCAGAGACATGGCCACGGCAATGCCGTCGTCGCCGCCAAGAGTGGTGCCCTCGGCGGAGATTACGCCGTTCTCCAGTTTGAGCGAAAGGCCGTCCTTTTCAAAATCTATATTGCAGCCAGGGGCCTTTTCGCAGACCATATCCAAATGGCCCTGTATCATTACCGCGTCGGAATTTTCATAGCCCGGCGTACCGTCCTTGAATATTATCACATTGTTACAGGGCTCCTGAATGTAGCGCAGGCCGTGGGCCCGAGCAAAGGCCGCGCAGTAATCGCTGATGCCCTTTGTGTTTCCTGAGCCGTGAGGTACGGCGCAAATATCCTCAAAATACCTGAACACGTCCTTGGGTTCAATTCCAGTCAAAACCGCCATTTTTATCTTCCTCCATTCACTTTTTGCGATAGGCGGAACCCTCCGCCTTTTCTATCAGTCCGTCATGAACCATGGCGTCTATAAGCCGCGCCGTGAAAGCCGGGTCGTCCTGAACAACGGCCCTGTTTCGGCTGTAAAGCTCCCCGGCGCTGATGCCGGCCACAAGCTTGCGCATTTCCGCCTCGGTCACGACGTCATGTGTCTTTAAATAGCCCATTACCTTATCCGCCGATTTGGAAAGCAGCATTTTAGCCAGGGTCTCCTTCTGGAAATATGCCTTGCGCATACCCCAGACCATAAGCACCGCCGTTACCGCGGCAAAAAGCAAAACGCCAAAGCCGGCAATGATAAATCTCATTTCTTTGTCCCTTTCATCACAATAAACCCGCTGCGCTGGAGCGTTGCCATATAAGTAACCACCCGGTCCAGCATACGTTCCTTTTCGCCGGGGAAAGCCGTTTCCATAGCGCACACGATATCATGCACAGTATGGCTGCCGTCAATGTTTTTCCACACAACGCTGCCATACTTGTCCAGCGCAATGTGACTGACCCGCGGCTTTTTAAAAAACTTCTGGGCTATGGAATGATAAAAGCCCTTGTTCTCCATGTCCACCTCTACAAGGCCGTCCTCCTTTTCACGCCAGGGGCGGTCGCCGCTGCGGACTGGGACGTATTCCATGTAATTGGCGGGTATCTTCATACTTTTTTTCGATGTGTTTTTTGCCATTAAAACTACCTCGTTTTTCGAAATTCAAAGCCGGGAAAGGGAGTCCCTAAGGGGTCCACCTCAGACTTATGACAAGCCCCATGAACAATGGGGAAAGGCCCCCTTTTGATAAAAACATATAATCCCAGGGCGTGCACCTGGGATTATATACCTTAATCGGGGTAGAACTATCATTTTTATTCCTATAAAAATGATAGTTCGTAAGCGCAAGCGCCCGCCAGCGTGACGCTGGACCCGCATAGCTGTGCTCCAACATTAACTATATTAGAGCAGTCTGTAAAGCGGACGATGGAACGGAGCGTTCCCGGAGAGGTTCTCTCAAAGGGGAACCGTTCGGGTCCCTTTGAAGGAGGCTGCCCTTCTTCAATTTTATCCAAATCGCTCGATATTATTTAGCCTTTTTCTTGCCGCTGAACATGAACGCTATCATTACGGCCACAAGCGCCACAAAGAAGGCCACGCCGCCCCAGTTACCCAGAGGAGCGCCCACATTCAGGTCTATGCCAACAGCCGCGAGTATGGCAAGGATTATGCCCACAACGCCCTCGCCGGCTATCATACCAGAGGAGTAGAGTACGCCGTTGTCCGCAACGTGCTGACGCTCGGCCTCGTTCTTAAACTTCCGCTTGTCTATCCAGAGACGGATAAGACCGCCAACCATGATAGGCGTGGAAAGGTGGATAGGCAGGTAAAGGCCTATGGCGAAGGGAAGCACGGGAATGCCGATGATCTCAACGGCGACCGCGATAAACACGCCCGTGAATACCAGGCCCCAAGGCAGATTGCCGCCCATAACGCCCTCGACAACCATCTTCATCAAAGTGGCCTGGGGAGCCGGGAGCTGAGTAGTGCCGTAGCCCCAAGCGGTGTTCAGAAGATAGAGCACGCCCGCAATGGCAAGGCCCGCGGCCACGGAGCCTATGAGCTCGCCTATCTGCTGCTTGATGGGAGTAGCGCCCACGATGTAACCAGTTTTAAGGTCCTGCGAGGTATCGCCGGCCATGGCGGCAACTATGCAGATGACCGTACCGATGCAAATTGCGGTAGCCATGCCGGAGAAGCCTGTCGAGCCGGTAGCTTTAAGCAGTATGGTGGATATGAGCAAAGTAGCTATCGCCATACCGGAAACCGGGTTGTTGGACGAGCCTACCAGGCCGACCATACGGGCGGATACCGTAGCGAAGAAGAAGCCGAATATAACAATGATTATTGCCGCAAGCAGACTTACGGGCACGCTGGGCATGAGCCAAAGCAGAACAGCGACCAAAAGTGCGCCGCCCAAGGCAATTGGCAGGGAAATGCTCTTTTCGGTACGGCTGACGCCGCCTTCATGGCCAAAGCCCTTCATCGCCTTGGCAAAGGTCTTAACTATCAGGGGCAGAGATTTTATAAGGCTCATAATACCGCCGGCCGCAACCGCGCCCGCGCCTATGTAGCGTACAAAGCTGCCCCACAGGGTCCAGGTGTCAAGGGTATTGAACGGAGCGTCGGCGGGGTACATAACGTTGTCGCCGCCAACAAGGACCAGCAGCGGCATGATAACGAACCAGCCCAACGCGGCGCCGCCCAGCATATAGGACGAAATGCGCGCGCCGCAGATGTAGCCCACGCCCACCAGAGCGGGAAGCACATCCATGCCTATGCCGGAACCGGGATAGGGCTTGATGGACCAATCGACCTCGCTGGGGAACAGGCAGAGGCCGTCGGCAACAAACTTGTATATGGCGGCAATTCCAAGGCCGGAGGACACCAGCTTGGACTTTTCGCCGCCCTCCTCACCGGCCAGCAGCACTTCGGCGCAGGCCTGGCCCTCGGGGAAAGGAAGAACGCCGTGCTCCTCAACGATAAGGGCCGTGCGCAGGGGGATCATAAACAGCACGCCGAGGATACCGCCCATGACAGCGATAAACGTTATCATGAGGAAAGACGGCGTAGCTACCGACGCATCCTCCTCCGCCCACATGAACAGGGCCGGGAGGGTAAATATCGCGCCGGCGGCCAAAGACTCACCGGCGGAGCCGATAGTCTGAACCATGTTGTTTTCGAGAATGGAGTTTTTCCGCAGAATAACGCGGATAACGCCCATAGAAATAACCGCGGCGGGGATCGATGCCGAAACCGTCATGCCTACGCGTTAATTAAATTTCATTTTTATTATACAACCTATTTTGTCAAAAGTCAACAAAAAGTTTGCTTTTTTGAGGATAATTTTTGTTATTTTTACGATTTCATCGTCTACGTCCTGCGGCGGGGAAAATGATGAGCAGCGGTGCAAACCATTTTCCCAATTTTGAAAAAATCGGAACAAGCGATGCAACGCTTGTTCCGACGTAGTTTTATAGGATTTTTTCGGCCGGCGCGTGTGCCCAGGCGCAGAGCCGGTTTTTATGCAATGGGGAGTCAACCCTGCGCCGGGCGACCGTATCAGCAAACGCCCGCGATTATCATCAACATCCCGGTATCACGATCCATAACGACCGCATATCCAAAAGCCTCGGCCACATCGCGAACCGGCAC
>CANRHW010000034.1 GCA_947630525.1 uncultured Clostridia bacterium
CTCTGCCGCGCAGGGCCTCGGGGTCGGGACGGCCGCAGTCAAGGTCGTCGAGAGCGGTGCGGACGGTTTTTGCTTCCGCTGTTTCGGTTTTCATTTGGTATTCATCTCTTTCCGGGTATTCAAAAGTTTGAGAAACACAATGAGCGCCGCCGGGAACACCGCGGCCATCAGCATACCGGTGCGCAGACTTCCGGTCATGCCTATCAGCGCCGGCCCCGAAGCGCAGCCCACGTCGCCGGCCAGCGCCAGCAGGGCGAACATGGCGGTGCCGCCGCCGGGCAGCATTCGTGAAGCTTCGCTAAAGGCGCCCGGCCACATAATACCGACGCTTAGGCCGCATAAGCCGCAGCCCAGGAGCGCCGCTGCCGGCAGGGGAGATAAGGCCGCCGTAAAATACGCCGCCGCGCACAGGAAGCCGCAGCCGGTCATAAAGGCCGTAAGACTGATTTTATCGCCCTTTTTTCCGTAAAAGGCCCGGCTTGTACCCATTAGCAGGGCAAACATACAGGGGCCCAGCAGGTCGCCGGCGGTTTTGCTTACGCCAAGGCCGGCTTCGGCAAAGGCCGAGGCCCACTGGCTCATGCACTGTTCGGCGGCGCCGGCGCAGACCATTATAGCCATAAACAGCCAAAACTCCCGGCTTGTCAGCAGTCTTCGCCGGGGCATGGACGGCGTTGTATCCTCTAAGGTAAGGATTGGTACCTTTGTAAATAAAATCATATTCGCCAGAGGCAGCGCCGACCACAAAAGCGGCAGCAGCCGCCATTTGTTTATACCGGCCAAGGCAAAGAACAGGGTGGATAAAACTACTACCGCCGCGTGGCCCCAGCAATAAAACGAGTGCAGCAGGCTCATAGCCGCCGCCTTGTTGTCAAGGGGCAGGGCCTCGAGCAGAGGACTCACAAGCACCTCCAGCAGTCCGCCGCCTACGGCGTACAGCACGGTCGCGGTCAACAGTCCCGCAAAGGGCGGCATTATTTCGGGCAGCAGTGCAAGCCCCCAAAGCCCGGCGATAACAAAGCCGTGAGCCCAGAGCATGAGCGTCCTGTGGCTGAGCTTGTTAGCCAGTAGGGCCGCGGCGACGTCCACGCTCATCTGCACCGCAAAATTTATCACCGACAGCAGGGCTATAAGACCGAGGCTCAAACCGTATTTATGACCAAAGGTAACGTAAAGCAGCGGCGCAAGGTTGTTGACAACGGCCTGAACCACATAGCCCCCGTAGCAGCCGTACATGGTGTGGCGATAGGTCATGTCAGTTCCTCCACGGCGCGCATCAGCCAGTCGGTATCCTCGTCGGCGTTGTTTAAGTTGACGTGTTGGGAATGGTCGGTCTTGTAGCCCATTGCGTAGGCCATGTTGTGCATCTTCCATTCGGAGACCATGCTTTCGAGGGTGCGCTCCCAATCGGTGGGGTAAAGCTCCTCGTGTTCGAGCAGCCGCTGGCAAAGAGCCCTTATAACTCCGTCCGTTCCGGCAAGATAAGAATTCATGACAATGTATTCAGGGTCGGCGGCCGTCCGGCGGTCAAGGGCAAAAAAGTCGTTTTCTCCGACGGTTTGGGCGTTTTGGTCAAGGTCCTTTGTAACGATGTAAAGCCTGCCGTTGATTTTTTTCTTTGCGCCGGACGACGCGCTGTAATCGTAGGTGTATATCAGGCCGCCATGAGTTGGGTCGTAGTCCTCTTCAAAAAAGCTGACGCCGGTTTTGTTCATATTTTCCTCAAAGGCGGCGTTCATGGCGGTGTAATCGCCCCGAACCTCGGCTTCGCGGTAGGCCTTGTAAAGCTCCTCGTCGTAATCGGGCCCGGTCGAAAACATTTCCGCCAAGCCGCCGTTAAGCCGCATTGCCACCACTGCGGCGGCAGTTATCAGCAGTATAATCAGCAGTATCGTCAAGAATTTTCTCATATATCAATAATTACGTCCTCGCCCATAATATTTACGGAAATTTTACTGTCGGTCACGGTTGCCGACGGGATATTTTCCCCGCCGCTCCTTCCGCAGAGCACGGCGCAGGCCAGCACGGTGCGGCCTTTTTCGATTTTCCCGCCGAGAGCGGGGAGAGAGGTGCGGGAATATATGAGGTTGGTATTGGCTTCCATGCCCTGTATCCACGCGCCGCGGCCGCCGGAAAGGTCAACTATGCCTCCGGTATAGCCGTCAAAATCCGCAAACACGCCGTTGTCCGTATGGCGCACGGCGGAGGTGTGCTCGCATGGGTATGCGAAGCCCCCCTCGAAGCCCTCCAGCTCGCGGCCGGAATTGATTATGTGCACCCTCACGTGCCAGGGCAGGGAGGGAATTATGTAAGTGTCTATCTCAACGTCGTTCCAGGGGGCCCACTTGGTATGTATGTATTTGTCGGTGACCTCCCAGCCCTTGTTTTCACGCTTTACGCGGAACACGTTGTCCCGTTCTGAGAGCGCAAGCGTGCTGTCGAAGCCGCCCGCGCCGACGCCCCAGTTGGATTTGGAAACGCTGAAGCCGAAAAGGTTTGAATAGGCGAATTTTTCATACTTGGCCCCGCAGTGGGTGTGGCAGTTAACATAGGGGTGGCCCGCCGCGAAAAGGACGCGGTGCTCCCCGTCGGCCTGCGCTATCATGTGCGGATGGGGCAGGGCGCGGCTTTTGTCTGGCTTGGGCAGTGGCAGCTCCTCACACTGCCAGAAATGGCTGCTTTCGCCCAGCGCCAAAATGAGGAAAGTTTTCATTGACCAATAGGGCGAGCCTGGGGCGTTGTAACCCTCGGTCATTATCAGGTTTGGATAGCCGAAGCCTATGGTCAGGGTGCCGTCGTTGTTCCAGATGGGGCGCTTGAACCAGCTGCGCAGATGGCGGAGAATAATGCCCTTTACAACACCGTCCTCAAAGCCGCCCACACCAGCGTAAGCGTATGCGCTCCAAAAGGCCGCCTGCGCAAAGCGGTAGGTCATGCTGCGGCCGTAGGGGATGGCGCTGCCGTCCTCGGAGAAGTACATTATAAAGTCGTGGGCAAATTTGTCGGCCCGTTCCTTGAACAACCGGCTCCGTTCCGGGTCGTCGGCTTCCATTTCCTTAGCGTAAATAAGGCCGTAAAAATATATGGCGAAGGGCACGTAGTAATCGCTGTGGGCGTTGATCCCGTCGGCGTACCAGCCGTCCCCCAGATAATAGCTTTCCACCGCGTCCATAGCGGCGTTTACGACATCGGTGTTATAGGGCAGACCAACCTTGCGGAAGCCCAGGTTCACCATAACCGCGAAAAGCCGCCAGTTGCAGTCCCAGGCCTTTTTTGTGTTCACAAAATTAAGCCAGCGGTAAAGGTCGTCCTTTTCTTTTTGGGACAGAGGGTCCCACAGCTTGTCAGGAGCCAAAATCAGCCCCAGCCCCATGGCGGCCATTTCTACCAGCAGTTGGTCGTGGTCATAAACGTCGCCCCAATATTCGGAGCTTTCGGGATCGGCGCCGCAGGCCAGACCCCTGCGGTATTGCTCGGCCCAATCTTCGCCGCTGCCATCGGTGAACAGAGGGGCCAAGCCCCACAGCGGCCGTGAAAATGCCTCCACCTCGGCGGTGGAATCACTGTATCCCGCGCTGGTATTGCCAATGTGGAGCCGGCTTTTCCCTTTTGAGTACAGGGGCCGCAAAGGCTCGCACATATCCAGTACGGCTTTTTTTACATCATCCCTTGTTTTAAGGGGATTTGAAGCAAATATTTCCATGGTATTCGATCCTTTCGTATACACATATTCTCAAACTATATTATACGAGGAAAAATCGGCGCAGTCAAGTATATTTTGTGGACAAATTATGAAAGATTTTTTAATGTCCGCAAATTTAGTTGACAGCGGGCAAAAAACGTGGTAATATATAATTGATATGCTATGAAATAAGTTTATAAGGAATGAAATGAATGGGACTTATCAATAAGATTTTCGGAACATATTCCGAGCGTGAAGTCAAAAAAATAACGCCTGTGGCGAAAAAGGTCATGGACCTTGAACCTCAGTTCCAGGCTTTGAGCGACGAGGAGCTCAGGGGCAAGACGGCCGAATTTAAGGACAGGCTGGCCAAGGGAGAGACCCTTGACGACATATTGCCGGAGGCCTACGCCGCCGTGCGCGAGGCCGCATGGCGCGTGCTGGGGATGAAGCACTTTTACGTTCAGGTCATAGGCGGCATCGTGCTCCACCAGGGGCGCATCGCCGAGATGAAGACCGGCGAGGGCAAAACCTTGGTAGAGACGCTGCCCGCATATCTCAACGCCCTTACGGGCAAGGGAGTTCACATTGTCACGGTCAACGACTATCTTGCCAAGCGCGACAGCGAGTGGATGGGCAAGCTTTACCGCTTTATGGGGTTGACAGTGGGCCTAAATATCAGCCAGATGCCGCCCGCCGACAAGCAAAAGGCCTATAACGCCGACATAACCTACGGCACAAATAATGAATTTGGCTTCGACTACCTGCGCGACAATATGGTCATTTATAAAGAAAACATGGTTCAGCGCGGCCATGTGTTCGCCATTGTGGACGAGGTGGACTCAATACTCATTGACGAGGCCCGCACTCCTCTTATCATCAGCGGCGCGGGGGAGGAGTCCAATCAGCTTTACTCCGTTGTGGACCGTTTTGTCAAATACCTTACTCCTATCAAGGTCAAAGAGACCGATGACAAGGAGGAGGAAGATGAAAATATCGACGGCGATTATATTATCGACGAAAAGTCGCGCACCGTCAGCCTTACCGCCCGCGGCGTGAAAAAGGCCGAGGCCGCGTTTAATATCGAAAACCTTTCCGACCCGGAAAATATGAAGCTCAGCCATCACATAAATCAGGCTATCCGCGCCCACGGCATAATGAAGCGTGACGTGGACTACGTGGTCAAGGACGGCGAGGTGCTCATAGTTGACGAGTTCACCGGCCGCATTATGATAGGCCGGCGTTACAGCGACGGTCTCCATCAGGCCATCGAGGCCAAGGAGGGCGTAGAGGTCGCCAGAGAAAACCGCACCTTGGCGTCCATAACCTTTCAGAACTATTTTCGCCTTTACGGCAAGCTCAGCGGCATGACCGGCACCGCCAAGACTGAGGAGGAGGAATTCAGGGGCATTTACGGACTTGACGTTGTGGAGATACCCACGAACAAGCCCGTTGTCCGCATCGACCGAAACGACCAGGTGTACAAGAACGTCACCGCAAAGTACAACGCCGTGGTGCGTGAAATTGAGGAGGCCCACGCCACCGGCCAGCCGGTGCTGGTGGGCACGGTATCCATCGACAAATCCGAGATACTCAGCCGTATGCTGAAGGCGAAGGGCATAAAGCATCAGGTTCTCAACGCCAAGCAGCACGATAAGGAAGCCCAGATAATCGCCCAGGCCGGCAAGCTGGGCGCCGTTACGATAGCCACTAACATGGCCGGCCGCGGTACCGATATCTCTCTGGGCGGCAACGCCGAATATCTGGCCAAAAATGAGATGGTGCGCCGGGGATATAGCGACGATATCATTGCGGAGGCCACCGGCTATGCCGAGACTAATAATCAGGAAATACTGGACGCCCGCGAGGTTTATGCCGGGCTGTTCCGCAGCTTTAAAGATGAGATAGAAAAAGAGGCCGATCAGGTAAGGGCGCTGGGCGGCTTGTATATCATAGGCACCGAGCGTCACGAATCCCGCCGTATCGACAATCAGCTCCGGGGCCGCAGCGGCCGTCAGGGCGACCCGGGCAAGAGCGTGTTCTTCATCGGCCTCGACGACGATCTGATGCGGCTGTTCGGCGGCGAGCGCATAGAAAAAATGGTAAGCTCAATGGGTCTGCCCGACGATGAACCCATCGAACAGAAGATACTCACCTCCGCCATCGAAAACGCTCAGAAAAAGGTGGAGGGCCGCAACTACAGCACAAGAAAATACGTCCTCCAGTACGACGACGTTATGAACCAGCAGCGTGAGATAATCTACGGCCAGCGCAAAAAGGTGCTGGACGGCGAGGACCTGCGCGACACTATTCACGGCATGATAGACGAGGTCATCAAGTCCGCCGCCGACACCTACTGCAACGCTCAGTACCCCGACGATTGGGACCTGCCGGGCCTTTACGACTATGTGGAAAAGCTCTTTGTGCCCAAGGGTGCCCTGCGCTACCCCAAGGAGAGCTTTAACGACATAACCAAAGATACCGTTATCGAGGACCTGCATAGGTTCGCCGACCAGCGTTACGCTGCGCAGGAGGCCGTATTTGGCGACAATATGCGCGAGGTGGAGCGCGTTATCGTGCTCCGCGCCGTTGACAGCCATTGGATGGATCACATCGACGAGATGGATCAGCTTAAAAACGGTATCAACCTCCGGGCTTACGGCCAGCACAATCCCGTTGACGAGTATAAGTTCCTGGGCTTCGATATGTTTGAAGAAATGGTCGCCGCCATCCGTGAGGATACCGTGCGCTATCTCATGAACGTCAAGCCCAGAGTCCAGCAGATACAGCGCGTTCAGGTGGCTAAGCCCACGGCGGCTTCTCACGGCGACGGCAGCGTCAGCAAGCCCCGGCCCGTGCAGCGCAAGGCGGTCAAGGTTGGCCGCAACGACCCCTGCCCCTGCGGCAGCGGCAAAAAATATAAGAATTGCTGTATGGCAAAGGACGAACAACAGGAGGCGGCAAATAAATGATAGTAGAATACGAACAGTTCAAGCAGGAGCTGGCGGGCTATGAAGAGCCGATAAAGGAGCTTGGTTCGGCGCTTGATATCGAAGGGGCGAAAGAGGAGGCCGCCAAGCTGGAAAAAAAGACCCTTGACCCCGACTTTTACTCCGACCCGGACAAAAGCCAAAAGGTGCTGCAAAAAATAAAGCAGCTTGGGGCCAAAATAAAGCGGTATGAAGATATGGTCTCACTTTGGGAGGATACCTCCACCCTGTTGGAGCTGGCTATGGCCGAGGAGGACGAAAGCGTCAAGGACGAGATAGCCTCCGGCTGCCAACGGCTCAAGGAAACCGTCGAGTCTACGCGGCTCGAAACTCTGCTCTCCGGCCCCTACGACAAAAGCAACGCCATTATCACCCTCCACGCCGGTGCCGGCGGCACCGAGGCTCAGGACTGGTGCAGCATGCTTTACCGTATGTACCAGATGTGGGCCGAGCGCAGGGGCTATGCCGTTTCGACCTTGGACTATCTGGACGGGGACGAAGCGGGGATAAAGAGTATAACCATCCTTGTCGAAGGCCTTAACGCCTACGGTTACTGCAAGTGCGAAAAGGGCGTGCACCGCCTGGTGCGCATTTCTCCCTTTGACGCCGCGGGCCGGCGGCATACGTCTTTCGCTTCGGTGGAGGTAATGCCCGACATTGAGGACGATATCGAGATAAATATTAATCCCGACGACCTCAAAATAGACACCTATCGAAGCAGCGGCGCGGGCGGCCAGCACGTTAACAAGACCAGCTCCGCCATACGCATCACCCACATACCCACCGGCGTGGTGGTAGCCTGCCAAAACGAGCGCAGCCAGTTCCAGAACAAGGACACCGCCATGAAAATGCTCAAAGCCAAGCTTATGGAAATAGCCGAAGCCGAGCACAAGGAGAAAATCGAGGACATTAAAGGCGTGCAGAAGGACATTGCCTGGGGCAGCCAGATACGTTCCTATGTTTTCCACCCCTACACCATGGTCAAGGATCACCGCACCGGGTATGAGGTGGGCAACATCAGCGCCGTAATGGACGGCGATTTGGACGGCTTTATCAACGAATATCTGCGCAAGGCCAGCCTTGGACAGCTTGAACTTAAATAACGCTGTTTTATTTATGAAAAATCTTAAGAAAAAAATCGACAAATTTCTTGCGGACTTTCAGGCAAAGCACGGCTTCCATCTGGCGTGGTTCATCCGCTATGCTTTGGGCGGCACGGCGACGGTCATAGTCGAGTACGCCGCCATGTATCTGCTGCTTATGTGGACGCTGCCCTGGGACGCTATCGTGGGGCTGCTGCCCCAGCGCCTGAGGGCGGCAGCCGCCGGAGAAGTGGACACATGGGCGCTGGTTGTCAGCAATATACTCAGCTATATATTCAATTATTTTATTTCCAAGTACTGGGTGTTCCGCAGCCCGCAGACGAAGCATCGCAGGGACGCGTCCCTGTTCATGCTGTCGTGCGTGATAAATCTGGTGCTGGTATCCGTCAGCGGCAAGCTGATGTTCATGGCGCTGGAACTTGTCCCCCTCAGCGGAAAGCTGTGGAAAGGCCTTGTTCCCGCCATTGCAAAAACCGGCTCAAATGTGGTGGCCTACATATCCGTGCTTATTTTTAAGAGGTTCATTATCTGGAACGACGTGAGCAAATATTGATCCTCCGTCGCTGTAAAATGGGACTGACTGACAGCCGCACTATTTTGGACATAAGTCAAGGTATTAGTTAAATTTTATCAAAAAGGGGCCAAAAGCCCCTTTTTTCGGCACATTTGAGAATAAATCTTAGTTGTTTTGCTGAAAATAAGCATGTATATATTGTGAATTTTTCAGGTTGACATTTTTTGTTATTTATGTTAAAATATTAACATAGATTGGCGTGACGTGCGGATTTTTTACCGAAAGAGAGGTGTTGCGACAGTGTACAATGTAGGCGATGTGGTAGTCTATCCAATGCACGGGGCGGGGGTCATAGAGGAGATCGAGGAGCATGAGGTCCTCGGCAAGGTCCAGAAGTATTACGTTATGAAAATCCCTTATGGGAACATGAAAGTCCTGCTGCCTATGAGCAACGCGTCCGGAATAGGAATAAGGGACGTTATTTCCGAAAACGAGGCGAACGAGGTCCTTAACAGATTTGACTGTGCGGATATGAAGGTCAACAACAACTGGAACAAGCGGATACGCGAAAACATGGTCAAAATCAAGAGCGGCGATATTTACGAAGTGGGCGCGGTTGTTAAAAGTCTGATGATACGGGATAGAAAAAAGGGACTGTCCACAGGCGAGCGCAAAATGCTCGCAAACGCCAAACAAATTTTTATCAGCGAGTTGGTGCTCGCAAAAAAAACAACGAACGACGCTATAGAGAAAGAGCTTTCGTCCATAGTAGACCGTCAACTGGCGGAAGCGTAAAAGACAAAGAGGGGCAGCTTTAAAAAAGATGGGCAGCTTTAGAATGGGAGTGACGGAAATGGAAAAAGACATACCTTTTGTATCGGCGATAATTGTCGCCGCCGGCGGCGCCACAAGGATGGGCATGAACAAGATGCTCCTCGACCTTGGCTCCAAGAATGTGTTTGAACGTACTGTCGAAGCGTTTGAGGAATGCGGCGCGATTGATGAGATAATAGTTGTTTCGTCCAAAGAAAACACGGCGAGATACCGGGAGCTTGTCCGTGCGAACACTTATGCTAAGGTGACGGCTATCGTCACCGGCGGCGCCACCCGTCAGGAGAGCGTTAGGATAGGCTTGGGAGCCTGTTCGAAAAGTACGGAGCTTGTGGCGATACACGACGGGGCGCGGCCCCTTATCAAAAAAGATACCATTGAAAAGACCGTCGGCTGGGCCGGCGAATACGGCGCGGCCGCCGCGGCCATTAGGTCGCGGGACAGCATAAAGACCATAGACGACGAGGGCTTTGCCGTGGGTACGGTGGACCGGGATAAGACCATCCTTGTTCAAACGCCGCAGGTGTTTAAGCGCGATCTCATAGTCCAGGCTCACGAAAAGGCTGCCGCGGAGGGCTTCAGCGGCACTGATGACTGCGCCCTTGTGGAACGCATGGGCGTCCGGGTTAAGCTGGTATTTTTGACGTATTTTAACATTAAGCTGACGGTGCCCGACGATTTGGCGCTTGCAAAAGCGGTGCTGACAGTGAGGGGGAAATTATGAGGATAGGCTATGGCTGCGACACTCACCGGCTGGTGGAGGGCCGCAGGCTGATTTTAGGCGGGGTGGACATTGAGCACCCCAAGGGACTTCTGGGCCACAGCGATGCTGACGCTCTGTGCCACAGCATCATTGACGCGCTGTTCGGCGCGGCAAATCTCGGGGATATAGGTTCCCACTTCCCGGACAGTGATCCCAGTTACAGCGGGGCTGACAGCGTTGCCCTCCTGCGTGAGGCGGGCCGGCTGGTCAGGGAGGCCGGGTATGAAATTGAAAATATTGACAGCGTTATCATCGCCCAAAAGCCAAAAATGGCGCCGCACGTCAGGGCGATGGCTGAAAATATTGCCGCCGCGCTGGGAATAGACAGCGGCAAAATAAGCGTCAAGGCCAAGACCAACGAAAAGATGGGCTTCACCGGCCGTGAAGAGGGCATCGAGGCCCGGGCCGTCTGTTTGCTGGTATAAAAAAAAGCTCTGTGGGCAGTATAACCACAGAGTTTTTTTTGGAGGTGCGGGCCTTGAAAAGATTTTTAAAGGCGGTTTTCTGGACGGTATTTTCTTTTGGACTGCTGACGGCGGCAGGGATCACGGCCGGGGGACTGTATCTGTCTTTCAGCGACAGAGTAACGCAGCTTTCCGCCGAGGGGCAGCAGCTTTCCGCCAAGGCGGCGGAACCTCCCGTCCGCGAGGAGCCGGAGCCCGCCCCCGACGCGGCGGATTTGATAGAGGACGCTTTGCCCACCGTGGTTGGCATTACCACCTCCGCCGCCCAGGGCACCGGCTCAAGCTGGTATATGGGCAGCGGGGTCATCGTCACGGACAACGGATATATAATAACCAATCAGCATGTGGTGGGCGAGGGCGACGGGGAAATAACCGTAACCCTCCACAACGGCGCCACCCGCAGCGCAAAACGGATATGGGGCGACAGCTCTCTTGACCTGGCGGTAATAAAAATCAGCGGCGACCGTTATACTCCCGCCAGTCTTGGCGACGCCGAAGCTCTGCGCGTGGGGGAGAACGTGTTCGCCATCGGCAACCCTCTGAGTATGCAGTTTGAGCGGACCGTCACCGCCGGAATCGTCAGCGCACTGGGCCGTACCATTACGGTTGACAGCGGGGGAACTCCCGGCCAGATGGAGGACCTTATTCAGACGGACGCCTCCATAAATCCCGGCAACAGCGGCGGGCCGCTGCTCAATTCCAACGGCGAGGTGGTGGGCATCAA
>CANRHW010000035.1 GCA_947630525.1 uncultured Clostridia bacterium
GGCTGCGGCACTGACGCCCCCGGCAGCTTTGTGTGCTATCTCTGTGAACAAACGCCGGTTTACGCTTATGTAATGCCCGGCAAACGCTACGATATAGGCGACCTTGAAAGCTATAAAAAGGTTCAGGAGATATATACCTATAAGCCTGAATGACGCTTGCGGGGCGCGGCGAAAAATTTGTGTGTAATTAATATTTTATAAACAATCAAAACAGGAGGAATTGAAAATGGAAATGTCAAAAGTTATGGCCCTGATACTGGCTATGGCGATGGTCTTTACCGTGATATCGTCATTCCCGGTTGGAGTCAGTGCCGCGAGCATGGCTGACGAGACCTTTTTCGGCAAGCTCGACTATCAGAACAACCCTGGCCTTTCGGAAGTAAAGACCGCCGTTGATAAGGGCGATTATGAAACGGCCAAGGCGGAGCTGCTCCGGTATTTTAAAGCCCGCCACGAAAAGGGTGAGATAACCGGCTTCGGCGTGACCGAGGCCGACGAGAATTACGGCATGGCCGTGCTGCCCATGAGGAATATCCTCACCGGACCCTATGAGTTCGATATGTGGCAGACGGAGTTTACCGTAACGAGCAAGGACTTTACGACCTATGAGATCGACGTCACCGGCCGTGTGGCCGATCAGGTCAACAACGGGGCAGTGAGCTTTATGCTCATGGCAGGGGAAAAGCAGCAGTTTCCCGTTATCGTCAAGTCCAAGGAGGCCGGCGAACAGGGCCCGCAGCTTGTTGTCGAGTACGACAACGGCACGGAGGGCGGAACGCTGTATATTGACGCCGACAACGACACCTATATTAGCTCCGGCAACGCCGGCACAAATTACGGCAGCGAGACGGACCTGTATATAAAAGAGGACGCCAACGGCACTAACAGGGCCACCGGAACCGACACCCGCCGCGCTTATATCAACTTCCCTCTGACCCAGGCGGCCAATACCACAGTTACAAAGGCCACCCTTGTGCTCAACGCGGCCTACGCCCAGGATTGCACCACCGGCGATAAGGACGTGCTTGTCATAAACATCGGCGACACTACCTGGGATGAGACTGAAAAGCGGACATGGAATGACGTAAAGAGCAATATTTTCTCTTATCAAAATCTGCCTGACCCCCTCTGGAACGTCGAAGAAGTTCCCAATGCGGACGCTGAGTATCACAATGTTACCGCCCGCTTCTGGTACGGCAAGCCCATGGCCTGGGAGTATTTGTCCTATCTCGATAACCCCACTGCCTATAACAAGACCCATCCCTTTGCCGCCCAGTACCCCGGCGAGGCTTTCGGCCCCAAGCTGGTTGACCTTATGGACGCTTTCGCCACTCAGATGAACTACGGCTTCAACCGCACTCTTGAAACAGGCGAACGCCTTAACCGCTGGGTGGATATAGTTGACGCCTTTTTGGGCACAAACGTGTTCGATGACAAGCTGGACGAATTTGTGAACATCCTCTCCTTTATGTGGGGCGACTGCAATTACCTCAACGGCTTGAATATAACTGACGGCGGCCCCTGGTGGAGCAACTGGAGAATTGTCGCCAACGCCGGCTTCTTCAAGGCGGTTGAGTTCCTGCCCGAGCTGAAGGACCACGACGCTTTCCGCACAAAGGTGGAGGGTAACGTGGAGTGGACGCTGGACAATCTCTATTCCGCCGACATGAGCTTTGCCGAGGCCGGCCCCTCTTATAACGCGTGGTGCGTAAAGCTCTTTGGCGACTGCATCCGCGCCGCCAACATGAGCGGCAATCCCATGAGCGCCGAATTTACGGGCAGAGTGAAGCTCGCCGCCCGTAATGCCCTTGAAAGCTACTTCCCCGACGGCTGGGATTCCAACATCGGCGACTCTAACTACCGCGACCAGATGTATTACTTTGAGACGCTTGATAAGGTCTTTGAGGGCAGCGACAATATAATTCAGGCCTATATCAACGGCAGCGACGAGGGCGCGGAGTACTTATCCAGCTTCTATCCCAGCACCAATGCCGCCTATATGCGCACAAGCTGGGATCCCGAAAAGACGGTTTATGTAAACTTCTCCAACAATACCAGCGACGGTCACTGGCATCCCGACTCCAATCAGGTGCTTATGTACGCCTATGGCAAGCCTTTGCTGGTGGACAGCGGCCGCTACGGCTATAACAATCCCAACAATTCGATTTACACCGAGCTGCGCTATGCCAGCGCCCACAACACCGTTGAGGCCAGCGGCGTAAGCATGGCTGCTCACGCGAGCTCGGCTCCCGCTTACAATATGCGGTCAACCACCAACGGCGTGTTTGACTTTGCGTATTCCGAGCAGTACGGCTATCCAAATACGAGCCATATGCGCAACGTCCTTTTCGTTAAGGACGGCTACGCCATAGTTACCGATTATGTCGACGGCTTAAACGCGGGCCAGCTTTACAAGCAGAACTGGCATTTCATGCCGGGCAGCGGGGCGGAAGTCGACGCTGATAACAACAGCATAAGCACAAACTTCAACGGTCAGCCCAATATTACCGTTATTAACGCCGGGAGCGACGCCGCGACCGTTGAGAAGGGCTATTTCAGCGCGGACTACGGCCTTGTTGCCAACAGCGAATACGCCTCCTTTGCCCGCACAGGCAAGGTTGTCAAATTCGATACGCTGCTCTATCCCACCAAGGCTAATGAATCGGTTGACGTTACCGTTACCGATTTGGCCGAAAACGACAATTCCAAGGCCGCTCTTAAGCTCGGGGGCGAGCTTAACGGCCTGTACTATGTAAAGAATACCGACGAGAGCGACGGCGTTATAGAAGATTACGAGACCGACGCCAAAATGTTCTGGGAAAACGGCGGCGACATTGCCCTTTCCGGCGGCAAGAGCCTTAAATATAACGGCGAGACCGTTATTGAATCTCCCGCCGAGATAAGCGGCATTTATCTCAGCCTTGAGGACGGCGCACTCAGCGTCATCGGCGAAAACCTCGTTCCCGCCAAGGACGAGGAGACCGCTGTTAAGCTCAGCCTTGACGGCGTGACCTCACTTACCCTTAACGGCGAAGCCGTTGAGCTTAAAAAGGACGCCGCGGGCGCTATCGTTTCCATCGCCTCCAGCGTAGTTAAAGGCGACGTGGAAATCGACGGCAAGTACTACAATGTTGACGTCACCGGCAATAATCTGGTCGAGGACGGCGGTTTTGAGGATGAAAACGGCGACTTTAGCTGGGGCACCTGGCAGACGCCCAGCGCGAAAAACAATTATGAATTTTTCAAGAACAAATGCAGTGACTGGTTCTATAAAGTAAACCGCGACACAAATGAAGCAAAGCTCTATCCGGCAGCGGATTTAAAGGCCGAGAACTACGCTATCGGTACCCGCTGGAACGATCCGGGAGCCGACCCTTCCGGTAATGGCAGCGCGCTCTGTTCGCTTGCCAATTTTGTACCTGTCAAAGCCGGTAAGGAGTACTGTGTTACATTTGATTACAAGCACAAAAATGTAGCGGACGCGGGCTTTATTCAGGTCTCCTTAGTAAAGGAAAAGGATTTTAACGACGGCAGCGTTTCTTATACCCCGGCCCCGGCTACGACAAAGTGGCAGACGGCTAAAACCGTGTTCACTCCCGAAGAGGACGGCTTTATCTATTTCCATTTCCGCTGGCTGGGTGATAGCGGCAATTCCGGCAACGGCCCGTTCTGGTTCTTTGACAACTTCAGCGTTGCCGAGGCGACGCTTACGGAGGTTCCCGATCCTTATCATCAGGACACCACCGTTGTGGTCAACTATGTTGACGCCGACGGCAGTGACATTCAGGCTCCCTCCGATCCCGAGGCTGCGGAGCCCGGCGTTATCTACACCGCCGAGGCGCCCCAGACCATCAAGGTTGACGGAACGGTATATCTGCTCAACGCGGCCAAGTCCAGCCTTACAGCCAAACTGGCCAAGGGCGAAAATGTGCTTACCGCCGTGTATGACAAGACCCAGAATTCCGCGGTAACGGTTAACTATGTCGATGAGACGGGCAAGGCTTTCCGCACCGCCGTTGAGGTGCTCGTACCCTTTGGCGATCAAATCGACGATAAGGCCATAGTATTTGACAAGACCATAGTTGACGGCCAAAAGGCCTATATCTTCAAGTCCGCCGACGGTCTTGACGCGGTTTCCGACGGTACGCCCAAGACGGTTACCCTGCATTATGAGACCTTTGACGTTGAGACCAAAACGGTCAGCGCGGTCAAGAGCACCACAGTTGCCGGCACTACCGGAGCTTACTCCAACTATTCAACCACAGGCGAAAGTAATATACCGGCCAGAATAATGATGGACAACCGCAGCACTTCCAGCAAAAACCGCTTTGGCGTGATTTATGTGGGCGAGAATATCCCCGTGGACGCTCTTAAAGTCACAATGCTGCTTAAAGAGCTTGAAGCCGGCGGCAGCTACGCGGGCAACGTCTACGAGGCCTACGACGCCTCCGCCCTCGGCACCGCTTGGGAGCCCACCAATCTCAGCGGTGCAAGCATCACCGGCGAGCCCGTGGGCACCGGCAGCGGCAGCGGTACGACTGTTACCTTTGACCTTACCGCTGGTATCAACAAGGGCGTAAAGGTATTTGCGCTTAAAAAGACCGATAACAATTATGCCATAATGGGCGGCACCACGACGAACGTCGCTCCGGTAATAACCGTGGTTTCCGTCAAGTCCAAGTCTATTACCGAGATAACCGCTCCCGCGGACGTAGAGGTCGAGTATGCCGCCGCGGCCCAGCTGCCTAAGACGGTTAAGGCCAAGGCCGACGGAAAGGAAATTACTCTTGACATAGTTTCCTATGACCCGGCTGAAATCGACACCAGAAAGCCCGGCGAGGTAGAAGTCAGCGCCAAGGTAGCGGTGCCCGAGCACTACGCCCTTGCGGACGGCGTGACCGATACGGTCAAGTTCAAAGTCACCGTATTGCCCGAGCCTGAGCCTGTTGGGCTCGCGCCCTATGACGGCGCTCTCAGCAACGTCTCCGGACAGAATGCCGCGGGCGTATATAAGTTTGGCGGCAGCATTACCCGCAAAGCCACCTTTGACTTTGACCTTACCATAAACGGTGTGAACAATACCCTTATTGGCATAAACAATTCCGCCAATATGACCACGAATAACTTCTTCACCGGCAGCTCCATCTTCATGCTGTCGAACGAAGGCAAGCTTGTGGTACGCAAAGGCGACGGTAAAGGCGGCGGCAGCAATGACGGCGGCTTGGCTGTGAAGGCCGGCGATAAGCTCCACGTTAAGATTGATACTGACGTTGAGGCCAAGACGTTTACATTTGCGATAACCTCCGCTTCCGGCGAAGTGCTGCACAGCACAACCGAGAATTACGGCTACCGCACCAACGTCGAAGCTTTGGACTGCCTTGTACTCGTTGACAATAATAATAAGGCTGACAGCTGCGCCGTTGAAAACTTCAAGATAGCCACCAGCAGCTTTACCCCTGATGTGACGCTGGCCACGACCACGGGCCTCAGGGTGCTCACCGATGAGGAGACCGGCGGGGCTGTGCTTGGTATATCCTACCTTGCTGAGCTTGGCGCAAACATGAACCTGATCGAAAAGGCCGGCTTTGAGTACGGCGCTTACGATGTTGACGCAACCGGCAATTACACCATCGAAAACACCGATGTTACCGCCGATTTTGAACAGCTTTCCACCGACCAGTTCCGTCTGACCATCAAGGACATAAAGCCCGGCAACGTGGCCCGTCTGTACGCCGCCAAGCCCTATGTTATTATAGGCGGCAGGAAGATATACGGCGAAACGGTATCCGACTCCCTGTTCAACGCCCTGGCTGACAGCATCGTCAACGGCAAGGGCAAAAAGGTTACGCAGTTCCGTCTCGACGCCGCGAATACCGTGCTGTCCTATGTCGCCGGCAATAAGGAAACGCTCGCGGCCATGTTCCCCGGCTTTGAGGCCGCTTACGATAAGCTGTTCGATGCTGACGGTAAGATCAAAGCCGCTTATGCGGCTCTGGGCTTCAGTACGACCGCTCCCGAGATAGCCGCCGTAGAACTCCTTGACCTTGAATCCGTGAACATCGAGTATGTTGATACTATGGCGGAGGAGACCGCCGCCGGCGATATTTCGGCTGACGTGGACGCCGAACAGGTACTTTAAAAGGAGGAAAGCATAATGAAAGACTTCATTTTTCCCAGCATAACCGTGGCTGAGCTTACGTCCGCCACAACGGTTATGGACGATATTACCGCAAGCGCCGAATTCCCCAAGGGCGAGAACGAACAAATCGTTACCGATCCCGCCGCTGGCGACGAGGCTACCTGGTAAAATAAAACGCACTTCGCCGGTGGGACAACGTCCCACCGGCGAAAAATTTAGAGGAAAGGCGATATCATGACAGCAAGAGAAATCGTTTATAACAGGTTTTTCCGCCCTTTTGAGGGCAAAACCACCGCCGGACGGGTGGGCGTGGAGCTGGAATTCCCGCTGGTCAATATTGCCGGCGGCGATATTGACCCGGCCTATGCCGCCGGCGTGATGGAGCATTTTATGGATAAGGGCTGGCAGGTGGCCCTGCGGGGAGTGAACGGCGAACCGCTCTTTGTGGAAAACGGGGACGGAGATTGCCTGAGCTTTGATAATTCCTACAATAACTTTGAATTTTCGCTCAATCACAGCGGCGACCTTACCGCGCTGGAACGTCGGTTCCGGGAATATCTCGGCCCGGTGCAGGAATATTTCAAAAAAGGCGGCATGGAGCTCCGGGGACGGGGCACAAACCCCAATATGCCCGGGCTCAGCGTGTTTCACGCACCGTTTGCCACCTACAACATGGTGCGGGAGTATCTTAAAACCGGGGGCGAGCACGGCTATGACGACTTCCCGGCCTTCCTGTCCTCGGTTCAGACCCATCTGGACGTGAGCTTTGACCGGGTTCCCGCCGCCTATACCCTCTTTGCCAGGCTGGACTTTGTCCGCGCCCTGCTCTTTGCCAATTCTCCCGACTGGGAGGGTCGGGGTTGGCGGTTGTTCCGCGACTATCTGTGGGAAAAGTCCGCCTTTGGCCGCTGCCCCAATATCACGGGCAAGGTGGACGGCTCCTTCGGTTCTGTTGACGAGCTTGTGGATTACTTCCTGAAAAAGGGAATGTTCAACCGTATACGCGGCGGAAAGTACGAGGTATTCCCGCCGGTGGGCATTGAGGAGTACTTTGAAAATCCCGCCTATGGCGCCAAGCCGGAGGACATCGAATGTTACCTTTCGTTCAAGTCCGTGGAGCTCACCTGCCGCGGCACGCTGGAGGTTCGGGGCGACTGTGCCCAGCCCTTTGACCGGGCCTTTGCTCCGCCGGCCTTTAATCTGGGCATATTGTGCGCCATGGACGCGGCGGAGGCCATGACGGCGGAGTTTTTTGCGGATAACCGCATAACCGCCTCGAATACCGAGCTGCGCAATATAGTCTGCGAAAACCGCGATATAGAGCTCATCGCCCCCGCGGATAGGCTGAAAGGCTTTGTCAATAGCCTGCTCGACCTGGCCCGTTCGGCCCTCGCCGCTCGGGGAATGGGGGAGGAAAGGCTGTTGACTGTCGGGAACCGGGAATGACCGCCCACTGAACCCGCCTGTCCGATTTTTGCCCGCAATAGAAAAAACTGTTGACATTTTAAGGCAAAAGGGGTAAAATATAATAAGTGCAGGGGAGGTAAAACCGTGAACTTAGAGCATCAATCAAGAAAGACTATGTACCGCAAGCCCTTTGGCGCCGTGCCCTGCGGGACCGAGCTGCGGCTGCGGCTGGCGGTGGAGTCATACGCCATACCGGGCAGGGTCGAGTGCATTATCGACAATCGCATCGTGCCGATGTACTATATTTCCGAGGTCAATCACAACCGCCTTTACGAATGCCGGGTCACCATGCCTGACAAGGAGGGCCTGGTGTGGTATTGTTTCCGCGCCGAGGCTGACGGGGAGACCGCCTATTACGGCAACAACAGCGAGTTTTTGGGCGGGGTCGGCTCCATGTATCCCGACAAGCCGCCGGTCATGTTCCAGATAACCGTATATGACCGGGATTTCAAGACCCCACAATGGCTCTGGGACGCGGTCGTTTATCAGATATTCCCGGATAGGTTCAACCGCGCGGGGGATACCCCTTTCCACGGAATACGGCGCAGCTGGGGCGAACAGCCGTTTTACCGTGCGGAACAGTTCGGCGGGGAATATACGGCCGATGACTTTTTCGGCGGCAACCTTGAAGGCATACGCCAAAAGCTGACGTATTTAAAGGAGCTGGGTGTGGGCGCGGTATATCTCAATCCCATTTTTAAATCCCAGTCCAACCACCGTTACAATACGGGCGACTATGAGACCATTGACCCGCTGCTTGGCACGAATGAGGAATTTGCCGCCCTGGCAAACGAGTTTAAGGAAAACGGTATTCGCCTGATACTTGACGGAGTTTTCAGCCATACCGGCGACGACAGCCGTTATTTCAATAAGTGGGGCAACTATGACAGCGTCGGCGCTTATCAGAGCCAGGACAGCCCGTATTACAACTGGTACGCTTTCCGCAAATGGCCCGACGACTACGAGTCCTGGTGGGGCTTTACGACCCTACCGAACACTCATGAGATGCACCCGGATTACCTTAACTATATAATCAAGGACGACAATTCCATTATACGGCGCTGGATAAAGGCCGGGGCTTCGGGCTGGCGTCTGGATGTGGCCGACGAGCTGCCGGACGAGTTCATAAAGGAGCTGCGCTCCGCCGTCAAGGACCAGGACCCCGAGGCCGCCGTTATCGGCGAGGTCTGGGAGGATGCCAGCCACAAGGTCAGCTACGGCTGCCAGCGGGAGTTTTTCTGGGGCAAAAGTCTAGACGCAGTAATGAATTACGTTACCCGCGGCGCCGTGCTGGATTACCTTGTTTACGGCAACGCGCACCGCTTTATGCGGCGAATAAGCTCCATGGTGGAGAATTATCCCAAGCCCGCTCTTTACACCAGCCTTAACCTTATTTCCAGCCATGATGTGCCAAGGGCGCTCACCGTGCTGAGCGGTGCTCCGTCGGTGGACGGTATGAGCCGTGAACGGCAGGCGAATTACGTCCCGTCACAGCGGGATCGTGAGCTGGCGTTAAAGCGTATGGCGCTGGCGGTGGTGCTCCAGGTGACGCTGCCGGGCGCACCTTGCATATATTACGGAGACGAGGCCGGGGCCGAGGGCTACACCGACCCCTTTAACCGGGGCTGCTATCCCTGGGGCGGAGAAAATCTGAGCCTTTTGGATTTCCATAAAAGGATAATAAAGCTTTACAACGAAAATATTTGCCTGCGTACCGGGTATTTTGAGCCGCTCAACGTCTATGAGGACGTGACCACCTATCTGCGCAGTATGCGCGGAGGCCGGGACGTTTTCGGCCGCGAGGGCGAGAGCAAGGGCGTTATTGTTGCGGTCAATGCCTCTGCGGAGAAGTCCGTCGGCCTCTCTATGGGGCTGGGGCGTTACCGGGCGGAAAATGCCAGCGATATGCTCACCGGCGAAAAGCTTGGTATACACGATTACAAGCTTGACATAGAGCTTGGGCCCCTTAGCTTCCGCCTTATCAGCGTGGATTTGGGAATGAACGACCCCACAGATATTTGAACGAAAGGGCCGATGACCATGAAAAATGACGTTGTTACCGTCGATGTATTGGCCGTGGGCAGCGAGGGAGAGGGTATAGCCCGACGGGAGGACGGCTATACCTATTTTGTACCCGGTGCGCTTCCGGGCGACAAAGCGGAAATACTGTCTCTTAAGGAAAATAAAAGCTACGGCTACGGCAAGCTGCTGCGGCTCATCGAGCCGTCGCCGCACCGGGTAGAGCCCGGGTGCGGAGCGTTCGGCAAATGCGGCGGATGCAGCCTGCTTTCGGCGAATTACGATTTTCAGCTTGAATTGAAGGGCCGGGTGGTCGCCGACGCGGTGCGCCGCATCGGCGGCTTTGACGGCGGCCTTGTTGCCCCCTGCGTGGCGGGCGAAAGTGAGTTCCGTTACCGCAACAAGGCCCAGTATCCGCTTGTTAAGACGGAAAAGGGCATAGAGTTCGGTTTTTTCGCTCCGCGCAGCCACCGGGTCGTGCCCTGCGGCGACTGCCGCCTCCAGGCCGTGGAGCTGAACGAGATAGCCTCCGCTGTGACCGCCTGGGCAAACGAAGCCGGACTTTCGGTCTATGACGAGACCACCGGCAGGGGCTGCCTGCGCCATATTTATGTACGCTCGGGCCGTGACGAAGCCGTTGCCGCTCTGGTCGCGGCCTATAAGCCAAAGGGGCTTAACGCTCTGGCGGACAGGCTTTGGAGCCGATTCCCAAAAATGGCCGGACTGGTGCTCAATCTCAACCCCAGGCGAACAAACACTATTCTTGGCCCGGAGCAGGAGGTTGTGCGGGGCCGGGATTATATAATTGACAGCATAGGCGATATCAAATATAAGGTAAATTACCGCAGCTTTTATCAGGTCAATTCATTCACTACAAAAAAGCTTTACGACAAGGTAAAGGAGCTTTGCGCCCTCACCGGGCGGGAGCGGGTTTTTGATCTATACTGCGGGGCGGGGACTATAGGCTTGTATCTCGCCCGGGACGCCGGCAGCGTGACCGGCATTGAAATAGTGCCCGAGGCTGTGGAAAACGCCCGGGAGAATGCCGCCCTTAACGGTATAACCAACGCGGAATTTCACTGCGGCAGGGCCGAGGAGCTCTGCCCCCAAATGGCGGCGGCCGGAGCGAAGGCCGGCGTTGTGGTGCTGGACCCGCCCCGTAAGGGTTGCGAGCCCGAGCTGCTGCGGGCGGCGGCCGCCCTTGAACCCGAACGCATGGTCTATGTCTCCTGCAACCCGTCCACCATGGCCCGTGACTGCGCCGCCCTCCGTGAACTGGGCTATGCCATTGGCGGGGTAACGCCATTTGACCAGTTCCCACATACGGCCCACGTGGAG
>CANRHW010000036.1 GCA_947630525.1 uncultured Clostridia bacterium
GCCGGTTCCGTGATAGCGAACCGGCGTCAGCTTGAAGCCGTGGTTCGCGCCCTCGAAGCGGTGGAAAGAGCCCGAAGCTCACTAAAAGCGGGTTTTTACAGCGATTTGGCCGCCATTGACCTGCGGGAGGCCCTCACCGCTCTTGGAGAGGCCGAGGGCCTCAGCGTCGATCAGGAGACCGTGAACAAAATATTTGAAGAATTTTGCCTTGGGAAGTGATTTTCTTGTCCGACGACCTTAATTTTGACATTGCCGTTATCGGCGCCGGCCACGCCGGCTGCGAAGCGGCCTTGGCCGCGGCCCGGCTTGGTAAAAAAACCGTTATCTTTACGATAAATCTTGACGCCGTGGCCAATATGCCCTGTAATCCCAATATCGGCGGCACGGCCAAGGGCCACCTCGTGCGTGAGATAGACGCTCTGGGCGGAGAAATGGGCAAGTGCGCCGACAAAAATATGCTCCAGTCGCGTATGCTGAACCTGCGCAAAGGCCCCGCCGTACATTCCCTGCGGGCACAGGAGGACCGGCGGATGTACCAAATCGACATGAAGCGCCGCCTTGAAGACCAGCCGGGGCTTCGCCTCCGTCAGGCGGAGGTCAAGGAGATTACAAAGACCGACGGGGGCTTCCGGCTTAAAATACATACCGGGGTGGAATTTTTCGCCAAAAGCGTGATTGTCGCCACCGGCACATATCTGGAGGGCCGCGTTATCGTGGGTGAGACCTCCTACAGCGGCGGCCCGGACGGAATGTTTCCGTCCAAGGGCCTCAGTGAAAGCCTGGCCCGGATGGGAGTGGAGCTCATGCGGTTTAAAACTGGCACCCCCGCCCGCGTCCACGCGCGCAGCCTTGACTATACCAAAATGGAGGTGCAGGAGGGGGACGAAAAGATTGTGCCCTTTTCTTTTGAAACCGAAAATCCCGGTACGAATAAGGTCGTCTGCCACCTGACATACACGAACGGCGAAACCCATCGGGTCATACGTGAAAATCTCCACCGAAGCCCGCTTTTCAATGGTTTTATTGACGGCGTCGGCCCCCGCTACTGCCCCTCTATCGAAGACAAGGTGGTTCGCTTTGCCGAAAAGGAGCGCCATCAGGTGTTTATAGAGCCCATGGGTCTGGACACCAGGGAAATGTACGTGCAGGGCATGAGCAGCTCTCTCCCGGAGGACGTTCAGCTTAAAATGCTCCATACCATGGCCGGATTGGAAAACGCCGAGATAATGCGCTGCGCTTACGCCATTGAATACGACTGCTGCGACCCTCTACAGTTGAAGCCCTCCCTTGAATTCAGGAACATAGAGGGTCTGTTTGGGGCCGGACAGTTCAACGGCACCAGCGGCTACGAGGAGGCCGCCGCCCAGGGCCTGATGGCCGGCATCAACGCCGCGCGGGCTCTGGACGGTTTGCCGCCGGTGGTTTTTGACCGCAGCGAGGCCTATATAGGCGTGCTCATTGACGACCTTGTTACCAAGGGCACTAACGAGCCCTACCGTATGCTTACCAGTCGGGCGGAGTACCGGCTGCTTCTCCGTCAGGACAACGCCGATTTGCGGCTTACCCCAAGGGGTCACGAGATTGGACTTATCAGCGACCGGCGGTACAATGAGTTTTTGGCGAAAAAGAGCCGCATTGAGGCGGAAATCGCCCGGCTAAACGGCGTCAACCTCTCTCCCACGCCGGAGCTTAACCGCCTTTTGGAAGAAAAGGGCAGCAGCCCTCTTTCTACGGGGATCAATATAACCGAGCTGCTGCGCAGACCTGAGATCGGCTATGACGAGCTTGCCCCGTTCGACCCCGGCCGGCCCTGTCTGCCCGACGCCGAGCGTGAACAGGTGGAGATCGCCGTCAAGTATGAGGGATATATCCGGCGCCAGTTTGAGCAGGTGGAGCAGTTCCGCCGCAATGAAAAGCGTCTCATTCCCGCCGACATTGATTATGACAAGGTTTACGGCCTGCGCATCGAGGCCCGGCAGAAGCTCGCCAAAATGCGGCCCGAAAATATTGGCCGGGCCAGTCGTATAAGCGGCGTCAGTCCTGCGGACATTGGCGTTTTGCTCATTTATCTCGCGGGGAGGGACAGAGATGGAAAGTCTTAAAGCAAAGGCCGCGGCCCTTGGCATTGGCCTCGACGAGAGCATGGAGGGGCGGTTCCGCCGGTATATGGAGCTCCTTTTAGACTGGAACCAAAAAATTAACCTGACCGCCATAACCGAGCCGGAGGAGATAATTTCCAAGCACTTTTTGGACTCGCTGACCGTGCTGCTGACCGGCCGCTTTTCAAGGGGCGTGAGCCTCATCGATATCGGCGCCGGGGCGGGCTTCCCCTCGATACCGGTGAAAATTGCCCGGCCGGACCTTTGTGTGACCATGCTCGACAGTCTCGGCAAGCGGGTGGATTTTCTGGGCCGGGTGATAGCCGACCTCGGCCTTGACGGGGCCCGGGCCCTGCACTCCCGGGCGGAAGACGCGGCCCGCACGGAGCTGCGCGAAAGCTTTGATGTCGCTACGGCCCGTGCCGTGGCTGCCTTGCCGGTCCTTGCGGAGTACGCCCTGCCCTTTGTGAGGGTGGGCGGCGTATTCGTGGCCATGAAGGGCGCCGCGTCCGACGAGGAGATAAACGCCGCAAAGCCCGCCATAAGGACACTTGGCGGCCGCATCGCCCAAGTAAAAGAACTCCCCTTTGACGGCATGAGCCGCAGTCTTGTCGTTATTGAAAAGCTGGCTCCCACGCCGGCGAAATATCCGAGAAAAGCGGGCAAACCCTCGAAAGACCCTATAAAATAGCGTTTTCCGTTGGGATAAGGCGAAATGTTTTTGTTCCATTTCACATTAAAATATGGTATAATGGGATTGTAAAAAAAGTCGCTCTGTAATTTAGAGGCACGGGGGCCGGCCGAAAAAATCGTGCAGAACGGCGTCGTCACAAGCTACGTTACGCGCGTTTTGATTTAAAAATCAAAACGCGGCTTACTCCGCTGTTCCTCCTTTTCCCCACAAACAACTTCGCTGTTTGTGGGGGCCCAGCTCGCAAAAGGTTGGTAGCAAGCGGAGGCGTTATGAGGGCGGCTTAACCGCCCGAATGGCCGGAGCGCAGCGGGACCTTTTGCGAAAAAAGGAGGGGCAAGCTCTCGTGCGATGACCTTTTTCTTAGGAAAAAGCGTCGGAGCAAAGACGAGCTTTGCCCCGACGCCGTCAAGGGTGATTTTCGTTCGTAGTTCAAGGGCATAAAAAATAAGAAAATTTACTCGTAAGTGTAAATTTTTTCATTAACTTATAGTTTTGTTTATTGTTTAATTTTTCAATAAATTTTACCTTAAGTAAAATATTCCAGCTCTTGAACGGTCTGCGCGACTTTTTTTACGGCCCCATTTTTTACTAAAGGAGAGAGAAATGTGAAAACGGAAGAAATAGATGTGAACCTTATATTCCCTAACCCATTCCAGCCCCGGCGCATTTACGACCCCGGCGCAATGAAAGAACTCACCGAATCCATTCGGTCTATGGGCGTTATCAATCCTATCCTGGTGCGGCGGGCCTCAAAGGGCTACGAGCTCATCGCCGGCGAAAGGCGGCTCAAAGCCGCGAAAAAGGCCGGGCTCAAAACCATTCCCGCCATTGTTCGGCGTATGAGCGATTCCGACAGCGCCGTCACTTCTATTGTTGAAAATATTCAGCGCCGCGACCTGAACTGCTTTGAGGAGGCGGAGAGTATCAACCGGCTCATCAATTATCACGGCTATACTCAGGAAAAGGTCTCGGCCCTGCTCTCCAAAAGTCAAAGCGCCGTGGCAAACAAGCTCCGTTTGCTGCGGCTGCCGTCGAGCGTGCGGGCGAAAATCCTTGAATACGGCCTTACGGAGCGCCATGGCCGCGCCCTGCTCCGGCTGGAGGACGAGGACCGTCAGCTTGAAGCGGTGGAAAAGGTCGGCCAGGCCGGTATGACCGTGGCCATGACTGAGCGCCTTGTCCAGCGGATGATTGAAGAAAACATACGCGCCTCGCGGCGCATAGTCCCCCGAACCTCCGTCAGGAGCGCCCGCAGCTTTGTCAACACCCTCATTCGCACCGTCGACGTTTTGAAGAAAAAAGGGGCCGTGGCTACCGCCACCGAGGTGGAACACGAGGACTACATAGAATATGTTGTCAAAATTGCCAAATAGTATAAAATGCACAAACAACGGCGCCGTTGTTTGTGCATTTTTTTGTTTCACATGAAACAAAAAATGTGTTATAATAAGGACATGCAATGTTTCACGTGAAACAAAAACTGTTGCCGAAGAAGGTGATAAAATGACAAAGGTGATTGCTGTTGCCAACCAAAAGGGCGGCGTTGGCAAGACCACGACCGCGGTAAATCTGGCGGCCAGCTTGGCGAGCATGGGCAAAAAGGTGCTGCTGATAGACGTAGACCCGCAGGGCAATACCACCAGCGGCCTGGGCGTGGATAAGCGCCGGTGCGAGCAGACTGTCTACGACTGCCTTGTCGGCGGCGTTCCCATGGACGAGGTCATTGTTCCGACCGCTTATGACAACCTGTTTGTCTGCCCGTCCAATATTGACCTCAGCGGGGCGGAGATCGACCTGATAAGCGTTATGGGCCGAGAAAATCAGTTGAAAAATTCCATAAAGCCCATAAGGGAAGATTATGACTTTATTTTTATTGACACTCCCCCCTCGCTCGGGCTTATAACAATAAATACTCTGACGGCGGCGGACAGCGTGATAATCCCAATCCAATGCGAATTTTATGCCCTGGAGGGCGTCAGCCAGCTGACCAACACCATACGCAGGGTAAAGGAGGCGCTAAATCCCAATATCGTCATTGAGGGGATACTCCTGACCATGTACGACAGCCGGACAAACCTTTCAATTCAAGTGGTTGACGAGGTGAAGAAGTTCTTCCCCGGGAAAGTCTATAAAACCATAATCCCACGCAACGTAAGGCTCAGCGAGGCTCCGGGCTTCGGCCAGCCGATAATTTATTACGACAACGGCTCCAAGGGGGCCGAGGGGTATATTAGCCTTGCGAGAGAACTGTTAGGAGATGATGTTTAATGTCTAAAAGGCAGCTTGGCCGCGGCTTTGAGGCCCTTTTTGAAATGACCTCAGAGCTGAATAACGATAAGGGCGACGGAACCCGGCAGATAAAGCTTTCTCTTATTGAACCGCGGCCCGATCAGCCCCGCAAGGTTTTTGATAAGGAACAGCTCCAGGAGCTGGCGGATTCCATTGCCGAGCACGGGGTGATACAGCCCATAATTCTTGTGGAGGGTGAAAACGGCTACTACCGGATTATCGCCGGGGAACGCCGCTGGCGGGCCGCAAAGCTGGCGGGCCTCTCCGAAATTCCCGCCATCGTCCGTGAATACAGCGATGTTCAGGCGGCGGAAATAGCCCTTATTGAGAACCTCCAGCGTGAGGACCTTAACCCCATTGAGGAGGCCCAGGGCTATAAAAACCTTATGGACCGTTTTGGAATGACCCAGGACAAAGTCAGCGAAAGGGTGGGCAAAAGCCGCAGCAATATTGCCAATACGCTGCGCCTGTTAAATCTCGACAGGGAGATACAGGCTCTGCTCCAGGCCGGCAAGATATCCGCCGGGCACGCCCGGGCTCTGCTGGCCATTCCCGAAAGGGAGCGCCGGCTGGATATTGCTTCAAGGGTGGAAGCCGAGGGACTGACCGTCCGCCAGATAGAAGAAATGTCAAAGCAAAAGCCCACCGTCCAAAAAAAGAGGGCGGCAAAGATCGCTCCGCTCTATCCCGACGTTGAAAAATCCCTGTCCGAAAAATACGGAACAAAAGTCCTCATTAAGGGCGGCAAAAAGGGAAAAATCGAAATAGAGTTCTACAGCATTCAAGATCTTACGCGCATAGTAGACTTATTATAGAAAAACAAAATGGAGGTACTGAAATGTTAGACATGAAAATTATCCGCGGCGAGACCGAAAGGGTCAAGGCCGCCATGGCCCGCCGCAAAGAAGACGTGGATATAGACGGCGTCATCGCCCTTGACGACCGCCGCAGAGCCATTCTGTACGAGGTGGAGACCCTCAAAGCGAAGCAGAATGAGACCTCGAAAAAAATCCCCGTGATGAAAAAGGCCGGCGAAGATACCGCCCCGATTTTTGCCGAGATGAAGGCGCTTTCCGACCGCGTTAAGGAGTTGGACGAGCAGGTTCGCGCCGTTGAAGGCCAGATTTACGAGGCCATGCTCCGCATACCCAACATTCCCAACGACGACGTTCCCGACGGCGATACCGATGAGGACAACGTGGAGATTCGCCGCTACGGCGAGCCCACGAAGTTTGATTTTGAACCCAAGGCCCACTGGGATTTGGGCGCGGATTTGGGCATCCTCGACCCTGATACCGCCGCCAAAATAACCGGCGCCAGATTTCACGTTTACCGCGATATGGGCGCCAAGCTTGAAAGGGCCATTGTTAATTACTTCCTTGACATGCATACGGAAAAACACGGTTATACCGAGATTTTTCCGCCGTTTATGGTTCACCGCAACTCCATGATCGGCACCGGCCAGCTCCCCAAGTTTGAAGAAGACGCCTACAAGGTAGCCGGCACAGATTACTTCCTTGTGCCGACCGCGGAGGTGCCCGTGACGAATATGTATCGCGAACAGATTTTGGATGGCGCGCAGCTGCCCATCAAGCACGTGGCCTATACCGCCTGCTTCCGGCAGGAGGCCGGCAGCGCCGGACGCGACGGCCGCGGCCTTATCCGGCAGCACCAGTTCAACAAGGTGGAGCTGGTGAAGTTCACCCGCCCCGAGGACAGCTATGAGGAGTTGGAAAAGCTCACCCATGACGCGGAGGAGGTGCTCCAGGGCCTTGGGCTGCCATACAGGGTGGTCCGCATTTGCGTGGGCGACCTGGGCTTCACCGCCGCTAAGAAGTATGATATCGAAGTATGGATGCCCTCGTACGGCAGATATGTGGAGATATCCTCCTGCTCCAATTTTGAGGACTTCCAGGCTCGCCGCGCCAATATAAAGTTTAAGGACGGCAGTGGCAAGGCTCAGTTTGTCCACACTCTTAACGGCAGCGGCGTGGCCGTGGGCCGCACTGTGGCGGCCATTATGGAGAATTACCAGAATGCCGACGGCAGCGTTACGATCCCCGAGGCGCTGCGGCCTTATTTGGGCGGCCGTGATATAATAAAGTAGGCGGCTGTTTTAAGTGTGTTAATAGCTGGCCGGAAAAAACTCGCTATGTAATTTGGAGGCACGGGGGCCGGTCGAAAAAATGGCGCAGAACGACGTCGGAACAAGCGATACAACGCTGTTCCTCCTTTTCCTCACAAACAACTTTGTTGTTTGTGGGGGCCCCAACTCGCAAAAGGTTGGTAGCAAGCGGAGGCGTTATGCCGGAGCGCAGCGTGACCTTTTGCGAAAAAGGAGGGGCAAGCTCTCGTGCGATGACCTTTTTCGTAAGAAAAAGCGTCGGAGCAAAGACGGGCTTTGCCCCGACGCCGCCGAGTGGTGATTTTCGTTCGTAGTTCAAGGGCATAAAAAATAAGAAAATTCGCTCGTAAGGGCGAATTTTCTTCATTAATTAATGGTTTTGTTTATTGTTTATTTTTTCAATCCATTTTACCCTAAATAAATAACTCCAGCCCTTGAACGATCTGCGCCATTTTTTTACGGCCACCTCTTGCTGCACGTTCACGAAAGTTCCCAGTAGTGCCGAAAATATCGGGCGGGCATAAGTTGTTTCATAAGCTTCAGATTTTTTCGCTCCTTTATGCCGACGGTGTCATAAAACAGCTTCCACATTTTTTCAAAGCTTTCTTCGCCGCGGGCGCTCTCCGGCGGAACAAAACCCTCGGCGGATACTATGTAGCGCTCCTTTGTGTCGTAAATTCCCAGCAATCCCCGGCGGGTGTCGTGCATAACAAAGGGAATACCCGACAGCCTCGCGGCAAAATGTGGCAGCAGCAGAGGCAGCAGGTTGTTTTCCGGCGAAAAACGGCAGTATTGCGCTCCGCCCTCCATTACGGAGAAGCGCACGAAGCCCATCATCTTGTCTGTTTCACGTGAAACATTCTGACTTAAAGCCGAGACCCGAAAAACCGCCGGGTCGGTGAGAAAACCGTTGGCCCCGCCGCCCAGGCGAAAGCCCAGCATCAAATAGCGGTAGATGGAAATTTCCCGGTCGTCGCCGGAGGAGAGAAAAGCCCGGTATATGCGCTTCATAGCGTTGCCACCCAGCTTCCGGCGGGCGGCGGTAAGCACCCGCCGGGCCTTGTCCGGGTCGGTTTTCACCTCGATAAACCTGGTGTTGAACGTAAGCTGCAATCTGTCGGCGGAAACTATGTCCGCAGGTTCGCGCCGGGAATAGACCGCGTCAAAAACCGCGGTAAAAAGGCCGTAATACGAGCCGTCGTACACATATACCCGGCCGCTTTCGTCTAAAATTGTCCTGTCAGACATTTCACTCTCTCCTCAGCCGCGGGCGTCAGCGAATCCAGGTCGTCCTCCATGGTGAGCTGCTGGTGTTGGAGAATGACCGGCATCATTGAGCTTGAAGCCGTCAGCCCGCCGTAAATAAACGGATAGTCCATTTTGAAGGTCGGGAACATATATTTTCCGCCGCAGGTGATAAAATAAACCGAGGTTTTCAGCTGCACGCGCAGCCTTTTCAGGTCGTCGAAGGTCAGCTTTGCCATGCGGCGGGCCGCGATAATGCGTTTTGCGCACAGAACGCCTATGCCCGGCACCCGAACCAGCATTTCATACGGGGCGGTGTTGATCTCCACAGGAAAAAGCTCCAAGTGGTTCAGGGCCCAAAACGCCTTGGGGTCCAGCAGTGGGTCGAGATGGCTGTTTTCTTCGCTAAGTATCTCTTCGGCGGTGAAGCCGTAAAATCGCAGCAGCCAGTCCGCCTGATACAGCCGGTGCTCCCGGAGCAGCGGGGGCTTTATGTCCTTTGGCAGGGCGGGGTGACTGCCCACCGGCACATAGGCGGAATAAAACACCCGTTTTAGGCCGTAGGTTCGATAAAGGGCCTGGCTCAGTCGAATTATCTGATAGTCCGTGTCCGGCGTTGCCCCTATTATCATCTGGGTGCTTTGGCCGGCGGGCACAAAGCGCGGCGTTGAGCGGAAGTGCTTTATATCGTTCTTTCTTTGGATTATGCCATCCCTTATCTGGCCCATGGGCTTGGTGACTTTTTCCCGGGATTTTTGCGGCGCTAAAAGTTTAAGGCTGTTTTCGCTGGGCAGCTCGATATTCACGCTCATTCTGTCGGCAAGCAGGCCCAGGGCCCGGACAAGTTCGGGCGACGCGCCGGGTATGGCTTTTACGTGGATGTAACCGCAGAAAAAATACTCCTCCCGGAGGATGCGCAGCACCTCCAGCAGCCGCTCGGCGGTGTAGTCCGGGCTTTTTATAACGCCCGAGCTCAGAAACAGCCCCTCCACGTAATTGCGGCGGTAAAAGTCGAGAAAGAGCTCCGCCAGCTCCCTTGGCTCAAAGGCCGCCCTTTCAATGTCATTGCTGCGGCGGCACAGGCAGTATTTGCAGTCGTTTATGCAATAGTTTGTGTAGAGCACCTTTAACAGAGAGATGCAGCGCCCGTCCGAGCTGAACGCATGGCAGCAGCCCGCGCTTGCGGCGGCGCCAATTCCGCCCTTGATGTTTTTTCTGTTGCTGCCGCTGCTGGTACAAGCGGCGTCGAATTTTGCGCTTTCCGTAAGTATGCGAAGTTTATCCTGTAATTCCACTGTTTTCACCCCGATTTTTTGTGCGGTAAGGCCCGCCGGGCACCCTTCATGCCGTGTGCCTAACTTTATTATAGCACAAATATTTCGAAAATGCAAACAAATGTTCGAGAATTATGCACAAAATTTTACTTAGATTTTTGTAGATAACTTACAATAATAAGAACCGCCGCCGGCCCGAGTATAAGCCCGGCCAGGCCCAGCAGCTTAAAGCCCAAAAAAAGTCCGACCAGCGTCAGTAAAGGGTGAAGTCCGATTTGGGAGCTGAGTATGCGGGGCTCGGTTATCTGCCTTATAAGGGAACAGGCCCCGTACAGCGCCGCCAGTCCGAAGCCCAAGGCCGTGTTGCCCGTGAGGAACTGCCAAGCCGCCCAGGGCAGCAGTACAAAGCCGGTACCGAACACCGGTATCGCGTCCAGAAAGGCTATGCCGAACGCGATGAGGACGGCGTTTTTTATGCCGAAAAGCACCAAAAATACCGACAAGACGCCAAAAGTAACGGCCATAAGCACCGCCTGGGCCCGGACATAGCCGCCAAGGGCGTTTTTTGCGGTTTGGCCCATGGTTTTCATGGCGCGGAGGAAATTCCCGCCGCCGTTTTGCAATATTATGTCAACCAACTTTTCTTCGTCGCGCAAGAAAAAGAAGGCCGACAGCAATGAGAACAGCAGCACCATCAAGGCGCCCGTCATGTGCCCCAGCCGCGCGATGAGCTCCAGGGACAGGGATTTTGCCGCTCCGGCCAGTTGGTCGCCGAAGGTCTTGATAAAAGCGCCGATCAGGGAGTCGTTCTCCCGTATAGCCGACAGCCGGCTGAAAAGCTGCGGCAGACGGTAGCGTTCGCCGTAAGCCGTAAAAAAAATAACGGCGCAAAGGCCAAGCAGCAGCGCCAGCAAAAATAATAGCGTAAGCGCCGAGGCCGTTCCCCTGCCGAGGCCCGCGCCGGCCATCCGGCGAACCGGGCGGCGGCAGACCAAATATATCACAAAGCCCAAGATGAACGGCAGCAGCAGCCCCAGCACCCGCGGTAGGGCCAGCAGTCCCAGCGCCAACAATATAAGGTTAAAAAAACGGTCCATACAGCCACCCCACATTGTCATCTAAGGGTAGTATATGTCCCTCGGCCGGTCTTATTCTGTTAAAAAATAGGGGCGGCGGCAAAAAATGGCCAAATTACATGGCTAATGCTTCCGGCCCTTAAACGGTC
>CANRHW010000037.1 GCA_947630525.1 uncultured Clostridia bacterium
AAAAAAGTTAAAGGCTCTATGTCAAGAGTAGTGGTATAAAATCCGATAAAGAATTTACAAAACAGGTTTCGGCCCAGTCCGAGGCCTGTTTTTCATATGAATTTATGCCGCATTTTGTCCGTTATCTCTCCAATAGGACATAATAATACAGGATTTTAAAAATATGCTCTCTCCTTTTTGCTTTTTTAGGGGTGGTTTTGACTGCATTTATAGTATAGAACCAAAATTCCACCTCTGCCGCAAATCAGAGGTGGAATCTATCGATTTTAATTTTGTTTTTTTATATGTCTGCTTGGCAGCGGACATATAGAGGCCTCTTTGTGTATAGTATTTTTATGATGTACTTTCTCTTTGAGGCTATTCCGTTGCGGGTAAAACCAATTTTTTGTCTGAATAAAAATCAACCCATGTATCATAATATGAGTTATTCCAAGTATTACCATCAAAATCGTCATAGCTTACGACAATGGCTTTAAACGTGGTTATATTGCAGGTTTCGTCTATCTCCATACCGCTTTGATCTCCGTAGGTTTTACCATTGGGTATGTTGACGTCGTTGTAATTGCACTCTTTAACATATGATCCATCGGAGAAATCAATATCGCCCTTAATTTTGACAGGCAAATTGTTTTTATCCCACGCGACAAATGCTATTACTAAATTTTTTACATCAGTTCCGGAATTGTTTCTAATAACTGCCTGAAGCATATCCGGATATAATGACTTATACCGTGCATCCTGAACGACATATTTGGTTGATTCAACATACACTGGCTGCTCCAATAACACTGAGTCAAGCTCTTCGGGCGTTAATTCATTTTGTTGCTCTAAAGGTATACCAGAGCCTGATGCGTCATTCGGATTTCCGGCGCTTTCCTTCGCGGCCAACTCATCTCTTGCCATAACTTTATAATTTTCTCCACCAATTTGCATTCTCAGTTCAATTGGCGCGTCTGAATTTTCGATCTCCTCGGGTATCATGAATAAATAGTGAACATATTCTGTGGTCAAAGGAGATATAGATTCATACGACGTTAAATATTCACGATTCTCCGCTTCCGCAATTGGAAAACCGTTATATTCATATTTATCATCATATATTAATTTGCCCGACATTACATCATCAGAATCGACACTACCTGAAGACATATTATTATAAGCTATACAAAAATCCAAATACACCTTGCCATCTTCGGCCTCATAGTAACTGTCATCCGGGTTTTTGGGTGGAGCAACATTGTCTGTGATATCTATATAGTCGAATGTAAATTTACAAACGTCATCTATGGTTACGTTTTCGCCCACAGTTATAACTTTTGTATTATCAACAGGCTTAGTTGCATCGTCAGGCGTCGTTTTGTTAGGCGACGGTTTGGTGCCAGCGTTAATTACAGGCTCGGTTTCAATATCCGTATCATCCTTTTTGCTACTGAACAGTTTAATTTCGTTTGCGTGCGTTAAACATCCTATACCGAAAGCGATTGCCGAAACAAAAAGCAGTATAACAATGCAGATTTTTGCGGACGGAATTTGGGTCTTATACTTCCCTATGCCGTTTTCAAATTCTTCAGAACATGAATCGTGCAGCAAAAGTACAAATATATAATCTAAAAATACAAGCGCTTCCGTAATGTGGTAAAATTTCCACATAAATCCCATCGTCGGCAAAGAGATATTTGAATGGAAAAATTCAAACACACTGTACAAGGCCAAAACGCCGAAAAAGATTATTAGAAACTTTGTATTACCTTTGTTTTTGATTAATTTTATATTAGTCAAAACAAAGGCTATACAGAACAGAAAATATGCTATAAAGTATTGCGGAGAGAAATATATGCCCAATTGAATGACTCTCAGAATATAGCCGATTAACAAGAGTGCGCCGCCGGCAGCTACCATATCAAACCGATATTTATTTTTCCCGTTTATATCAATTGCATATATGGCGTTTGCCGCGCACGCCAGAACCGTAAACATTGAGGCGATAAGCGGTATCGCGGCCAAGCTTGTTTCCGCAATGTATAAAAACGCACAAATTGCCGCAACTACGCTTGTTACAAATACCGCAACCCGATATTTACTGCCTGTAAATTTACTTATAAAATTTTCAATGTGGTTGTCGTTTTCGATGCTTTGCTCATTAACTGTTTCACTGCTGTCGTTTACTTTAATTTCGTTATTTTCTAAATTATTGTTTTCGTTTTCCATAACAATCTCTCCTTTTTTAGACGGTATTATATGGCCGGCATCGATCCGCTTTCAAGGTCAAACTGAAAAACTGACAAAACTGGGGCGGATTATAGCCGTTGCGTCCGTCAATTATTTTAAGATATTAATACTAACTCTGCCGTCAGAATAAGCGTTAATGAACACAGGAATGGGAGAAGCTTCAGAGGTATTTGGATTGACATATATATATTGCGTATATATACCGTCAGAATCGTATTGTGGTTCTATTGATAATAGGCCATAACCGTATGCATTTAATTTATACAAATAGTTTAACAATTCATCAGAATTACTCATATATTCAAATGAATACCCTAATTGTTGGGCGTAGAAGTCCATTGTAAGCGCCGTACCCGTATATGTTGGTACCATTGTGCCCTCGTAATATAGGCCGGTTTGAACAGGAAGACCAGAACTGTATATGTCGTTATGGAATACAAATGATAATTCCGAATCAGTTCCAGAAAAATCAACTTCGAAAGAATACATACCTTTAGATATGGTATAAACAATATCGGCGTCCCCAAGTTTATACGTATACGTATATCCATATCGAACGAGCGTATCTAAATATGGATAAAATTCGGTATCATTAAAATCATATGTATACAAGTAGCCCTCGCTCTTAATCATCCGGCTCTTAAACTGTCGCCCAGTGACACTGGTATATGTTGGCACACCAGTGCCGGGATAACAGGCAACGTCGCCAACATAGTTCGCAAATGCAGCAATTGGGAATACCATACAAACAACAATGAGCAGCGTCAGGAACCTTAATAAAAGTTTTTTCATGGTAAATTTTCTCCTTTCGTTCACATTACATATGTAATGCGTGATTATTTATTTTACACATTTATTATAACAGATTAAATAAGTAATGTCAAGTGCTAAAATTAAAAATTATACAGAATAAAACGGTAATAATCAGATTATATATGTTATATAATACTATAAAAAGAAGTTCAAGGGGGTCCGCAATATGGACGAAATAGAACTTAACATTGATAAATGGAAGAAATTCATTAGAAACAGGGTTACCGAGCTTAGACTTAAAGCTGACATATCTGAATACCAAATGAGCTTGGAACTCGGCCAAAATAAAGGCTACATCCAAGGCATCTCCTCCGGCAAAGCCATGCCCTCCATGGCGGGGTTTTTGAACATCTGCGACTACTTCAGCATAACTCCGCTGGAATTTTTTGACTCGGACATCAAAGAGCCTTCTTTATTAAGGAGCATAAACGAAAAACTTAATCATCTGACTGAGGAAGACCTTGAGCTTGTAAACGAAGTATTGGAACGAATACTTGCAAAACAAACCATATAGTATATCAAGGAAAGTGCACATAGCTTGTCGTATTACAGTTTTCGCAAATACTTTATAGCGTTCCTGCTTACCTGAGCCTGACTTATTCCAATTTCATCTGTCGCCTCGGTCTAAGTCCGACCCTTGAAAAACCGTAGACCAATGACGGTGTGCGCTCCGTTTGGTGTAGCTTATTCAGTGCTTCAATGAAAAAATTTACTCTATTCCCAACGGATTTTATGGGCTTGTGACAAAAAAGACCGCTGGCTTGCTTGCCAGCGGTCTAATGGCGTCTCATTATGGACGCTCTATTTTTTTAAAGCAGCTCTCCCCAGGCCTTCCCGTCCGAAAAGCCGGTAATCCTTACGGGCAGTATCTTACCGGTCAGGTCCTCGCCGGACGGTACGTATACACGGATATAGTTTTTGCTGAGGCCCTCGGCCGCGCCGTCCTTTGTCTGCTCGAACAGGACCGAAACCGTCCTGCCAATATGACCACGCTCAAACGCCGCCCTCAGCTCCTCCCCTACCTTGCCAAGGCGGGAAGCCCGCTCCTCACGGACGGCGTGCGGCACCTGGGGCATAAGGGCCGCGGCGGTACCTCTCCGCTCGGAATAGGGGAAAACGTGTATCCGGGCAAAGCCGGCCTTTTTGGCAAATTCAAGGGTCTGGGCAAATTCCTCTTCGGTTTCTTCCGGAAAACCGCATATTATATCGGTCGTCACCGAACAATCGGGCATGGCCTCGCGTATGCGGACAAGGGCGTCAAGATAGTCCTCGGGAGTATATTTGCGGTTCATGCGCCTAAGCACCGGGCCGCTGCCGCTTTGCAGCGAAATATGGAAGTGGCGGCAGAGCTTTCCGCAGGCGGCGGCCCTTTTGACAAAATCGTCGGTAAAGGCCCGCGGGTCGATACTGCTGATGCGGATGCGCTCAACGCCGTCTATCTCCGCCACGGCTTCGATAACGTCAATAAGGCCGAGACCGCAATTCATGTCCTTGCCGTAAGAGGCCACATGTATGCCGGTCAGCACCGCCTCACGGTAGCCCAGCGCCGCAAGCCTGCGGGCCTCGGAGATTATATTTTCGATTTTGCGGGAGCGAACCGGGCCCCTGGCGTAAGGAATGATGCAGTAGGAGCAGAAATTGTCGCAGCCGTCCTCTATCTTTATATAAGCGCGGCTGCGCTCGCTGCTGCCGTCGGTTTCCATCTCCTCAAACTCCCGCTCTTTCATTATATCCACTCGGGCGTCGGGCTTTTCGCCCCTGAGGGCGGCCTCCACAAGCTCGTAAAGCCTGTGGCGCATAGCCGTGCCTATGACCAAATCGACCTCCTCCATGGCGGCTACCTCGTTATGGGCAGTTTGGGCGTAGCAGCCGGTGGCCACCACCAGCGCATGGGGATTGAGCCGCTTTGCCCGGCGCAGCATTTGGCGGCTTTTGCGGTCGCCCAAGTTAGTGACCGAGCAGGTATTGACCACATACACGTCGCAGACCTGGTCAAAATCGCCTATTTCCGCACCTTTTTCACGAAAAATAGCGGCATAGGCGTCGGCCTCGTATTGATTTACCTTGCAGCCCAATGCGGCGAATGCAGCGCGCACAGGCGATCACCTCACAAAATTCAATAATGCTCAAAAAATATAAAATTCCGGGACGAACACCCGGAATTTTTAATAAGAATCACACGCCCGTCAGCCCCGCAAACGACAGTTTATCACTTTATCACTCCGCGGCGTATAAGTTCATTCACCTTGAGTACGGCAACGCAGGTCTTGGCGTCCACTATCTCGCCGTTCAGTATCTTTTCCACCACGGATTCAAGGGGCACCTGTTCAAGCTCCAGATATTCGTCCTTATCACGCTTAACATGACCCTTATACAGACCCGTAGCCACATACATATGCAGCACCTCGCTGCAAAAGCCCGGCGTAGGCAGCATACTGCCAAGATACATGAAATTTTTTGCCTTATAGCCGGTCTCCTCTTCAAGCTCGCGCTTGCCGCAGGCCAGCGGATCCTCGCCGACGTCCCGCTTACCCGCCGGTATTTCATAAACATTGCGGTCAAACGGGCGGCGATACTGCCATTCCATTATTATTTTATGGTCATGAGTCAGGGCCACCACCGCGACGCCGCCGGGATGCTCAACGAGTTCCCTCGTCGCAGTATTGCCGCCGGGGGTCTCCACAGTGTCAACTCTCAGCTTTATAATTTCACCGATAAACTTATAGTCCGTATTGATGGTCTTCTCGGAAAAATCCACTATTTTACACCTCGCAAGTAAATAAGCATAAGCTTAAAAGACCCGTTACACACAAAAACTATTATAACAAAGTCCGCGAGTTTTTTCTATCAATAATTCTAACAAATTTTTTGTTTTGCCGGCGCGTCAAAATGTGCAAATTTATTCGGCCCCCTGTGCTATACTAATCTCAATTACATCACAAAGGGCGGCCCGTTCAAGGCCGCCCCCAGACTACTGACAAACCCTATTTACTATGGGGAAAGCTCGAAAGGGAACTCCCTTTCGATAAAAAACATAAAATCTCGGGGCGTGTACCCGAGATTTTATACTATAATCGGGGTAGAAATATCGTTTTTATTTAATAAAAATGATATTTCGTAAGCGAAAGCGCCCGATGCGGAAGGGGTTCACGCCGGGGGAACCGCAGCGGGTTCCCCCGACGAGAGCGCTGACATTTGTCAGCGCTCCGAGGGCGGCCTGTTCAAGGCCGCCCCCGTGTGCTGATCAAATAATTTCAGGGTTAAAAAATCATCAGTCAGTTAGTCGAAATCCGCTCTCTTATCGCAAATACTTTGGATTGTGCCTTCGGCCCTGCAACGATCGTACTCCATTTTAAGCACGGTGTCGATACAATGCTGTCCTTTCTCGTCAAGCGCATGGTAATTTTCGATCATTGCGATGACCTTGTCATCCATTGGAAGGGGGGTGTCGTAGTTCACAAGCTTGATATTGAGCTCCTTGCACATGAGCACGACTGTTGTGTAAGCAGTTCCGCCAACACCGTTTTTTAATGCGCTTGCCACTGTAGTCTGGGGAATTCCAAGGTGAATGGCGAACCGTCTTACGCTGCGGTACTGTTTCTTCACTTCGTCGACAATTAGACTTGTCAGATACTCAGCGTTCATTTTTTGCACACCTCTCTTTAAAATATACTGTTTAACCCTAATCAAATTATAGTATATTGCCACAAAAATGTCAATAGATTTGTGCAAAAAATGTTCTCTAATTTGTAAATATTATATGAATATTTTATGACTATCGTTAATATGATTTCCCCGCTTTTAAAACGTCCACAATTTCGCTAAAACCCATGCCATGTGAGGCTTTTATGAGTACGGCGCCCTTGTCGGGAACAATATCTGACAGACTGTTCAAAAGTTCCGTTTTATTACTAAAATATACAGAATTACCGCCAGCTTCAACGCAAGCCCGGTACATATTTTCCGACAGCTCGCCAACCGCCGCCAGCAAGTCTATATTTTTTTTCGCGGCGTAGGCCCCCACCCGCGCGTGGAGCTCCGCAGCGCCGCTGCCCAGTTCAAACATATCGCCTAAAATGGCCACTTTTCGGCCCTCGGCCCGGCTGAGCAGATCAAGCCCCGCCTCCATACTGGCAGGGGCGGCGTTGTAGCAGTCGTCTATCACCGAAAGTTCGCCCAGGCGTATAACGTTCACCCGTCCGCCGATAGTGCCGGCGGCGGAAATACCGGCCAAAATTTCATCTTTGCTCAGGCCGGCTTCAAGGCCAACGCCTATAGCCGCCATAACGGCGTAAAGCACGTGGCGGCCCGGTATGCCTATTTGGATATTAAACTCCTCGCCAAAGGCCGTTATGCGGGCTTCAAGGCCCTCAAAGCCCCTGTCCTTGTATTCGATAACCCGAATATCGTTTCCCTCGTCAAATCCAAAGAAGCGCCTGTTGGGGCGGTCTATTTTGCGCAGGGAACGGTCATCGCCGTTGAGAATGGCCGGCGCGTCCGGAGCCATGTGCTCGAATATCTCGCACTTCGCCCGGAAAATCCCCTCTTGTGAGCCCAGATTTTCCATGTGAGAGTAGCCTATGTTGGTCATTACGCACATATCCGGCCGGGCAATGGAGCTGAGGAGCTCCATTTCGCCAAAGGCGCTCATCCCCATTTCAATAACCGCCGCCTGAGTGTCGGGCTCCATTGACAGCAGGGTCAGCGGCAGGCCTATCTCGTTGTTGAAATTGCCCCGGGTCTTGTGCACCTTATATTTGGCGGCAAGAACCGAGGCCGTCACCTCTTTGCAGGTGGTTTTGCCGACGCTGCCGGTAATGCCCACGACCTTTACTCCCAGCTTGCGGCGGTACATGGCCGCGAGCTGCTGGAGGGCCTTTACGGTGCTTTCAACAACAATTTGCGGGCAGCCGGCCTCCACCTGCTCCTCGCACACGCAGAGGACGGCTCCCTTTTCGGCGGCGGAAGCGGCGTACCTGTGGCCGTCCGTACGTTCGCCCCTTATCGCCGCGAAAAGTCCGTCCGGCCCGGCGGCCCGGCTGTCGGTTGTGACAAACGTAACGCCGCCGTCAAGAGCGGCCTCTGGCCCGATATATTTCCCGCCCAGGGTCTCCAACGCCTGACGGACAGTAAATTTTGTTTTCATATCAATCACCGTCGCTCACCTTATTCAATGCCAGGGAAATTATCCTTTCGCAAAGCTCGCCGTAGTCTATGCCGGCGGCGGCCGCCGCCTGGGGTATGAGACTGACGGGAGTCATTCCGGGCAGCGTGTTGGCTTCGAGGCAATATGGCCGCCCGTCCTCGGTAAGGATATAGTCCATACGGGCGTAGCCGTCCAGCTTTAGGCTCTTAAAAGCGGCAACGGTAGCGCTGCGGATGTTAGCTTCGGCTTCGGGAGATATGTCCGCGGGGCAAATCTCCTCGGTCATGCCCGGCTGATACTTGTTCTTATAGTCGTACCAGCCCTCCTTGGGTATTATTTCAATGGGCGGCAAGGGCTGGCCGCCAAGTATGGCGCAGGTCAGTTCCCGGCCTTTTATGTACTCCTCGATAATTATTTCATCTTCATATTCAAAAGCCTGCCTTACGGTGCTGTCAAACTCCTCCCGGGTATTGACGATATACACTCCTATCGACGAGCCGCCGCTGCACGTCTTGACCACAAGCGGCAGGCCGAGGCCCTCGGCGTCGCAAATACCGGCCACGTCGCAGCCTTTTTTCAGGTGAAGACCCTTGGGCGTAAGTATGCCGTCAGCCAAAAAAGCCTGCTTGGTCATGCCCTTGTTCATAGCAATGGCGCTGCCAAGATAGCCGCTGCCGGTGTAGCGTATGCCCAGCAGGTCAAAGGCGGCCTGGATGCGGCCGTTTTCGCCGTCTCCCCCGTGAAGGGCCATAAACACCACATCCGCATAACGGCAAAGCTCTATAATATTGTCGCCGAAAATGCCCATGCCTCCCTTGCGGCTCCTTTTTACCGCTTCAAGGTCAGGGACGGCCTCGTCAATGGCGGCGACGACGGCCGGCTCCGTTGCCGCGGCAAAAGCCTCCGCCGGGCCGCGGTCGAGTTCAAGGCCCATAAAGAGGTCCGCCATTATGGCGTGGTGACCCCTCTCCACAAGAGCGTTTTGAACCTTTGCGCCGGTTGTCAGCGAAACGTTGCGCTCGGGGCTCAATCCCCCGCAAAGTACCACTATATTCAAAATAAACACCCCATTGCCTAAATAATCATACTACATTATTATACAGCGTGAGGGCGAAAATGTCAACAGGCCATTTAAGTAATTTGGGGGAAGCCGCTTATAGCGTCACTTATACTCGTCAAGGCTTTTAAACACATAGCCCTGGGCCCTGGCGGCGTCGATAAGCCCGGCCATGGCGGCGGCGTTGTCGGCGGAGACCGCATGGAGCAGTATCACCGCTCCGCTGTGCAGCTGCGGCAGCACACTGTCAAGGGCGTGCTGTGCGCCCTGCTGGCTGTCGGTCTGCCAATCCACATAGGCCACCGACCAAAACACATTGGTATATCCCATTCTGGTGGTAATATCCAAGGTCGCCGTGCTGTATTCGCCCCTTGGCGGGCGCAGATATTTCATATGCCGTCCATAGCCCTCGTACAGCAGCAGGTCAAGTCCGTAGAGTTCCTCCTCTATCTCCTGCGGGCTAAGGTCGGGCAGGGAGGGGTGATTGATGCTGTGGTTGCCGACGATATGGCCCTCGTCAAGCATACGGGCAATCAGCTCCCCCTCGGTACGCAGATAAGGGCCGGTGACAAAAAAGGCCGCCGGCACCTGCTTTTCTTTAAGAACGTCCAGTATATGCCCGGTGTAGCCGTTTTCGTAGCCCTCGTCAAAGGTCAGATACAGGGTCTTTTCGTTTTCGTCGCCCATATAATAGCAACCGTAGGTCTCCATTTCGCCGGTCTGCTCCGCCGTGAACTCGGGGCGGGGCTGCATTTTGCGGAACCCCCAGCCCTTGGTAGTATTGTCCAGCGCCACGCCGTCGCTCATCACCGTCTTTTCCGCCCGTGAACAGGCGGTGAGGGCCAACAAAGCGGCAAGCAGCAGTAAAAGCAGGCGTTTTTTCACATCAACACGACCTCCGCAAAAATATTCGGCGCACAAATCATGTATTTCGCCGCAAAAAAACTGAGAATGGCAGCGCCATTCTCAGTTTATTAAGCCGCGGAGGCTTTTATTACTTTTTTGCGGAAGCGGGCTTTTTCTTGCCGCCCATGCTCTTCCACCAGGCCCAGAAGGAGGCGGAAACGAACAGGGAGGAATATGTGCCCACAACGATGCCCACGATGATGGGCAGCGCAAATTCGCGGATGGAGGTAACGCCCAGCACGTACAGAGCGCCGATGGTGAACAGCGTGGTCAGAGAAGAATTGATCGCTCTGGTGTAGCTGTGACGGATAGCGTCGTCGGCAATGTCGTTAGGCGTGGCCTTCTGCATGAGCTTGGTATTCTCACGCACGCGGTCGAATACAACGATGGTAGCGTTGATAGAATAACCGACTATCGTCAATATGGCGGCGATAAAGGGGCTGTTGACCGTAACGCTGAACAGCGACATAAAGCCCAGCATGATTATGACGTCATGGGCCAGAGCCAGTACCGCGCTGGTGCCGCTCTGGAAGTCAAAGCGGACGGTGATATACAGCAGCATAAGGATAACCGCAATGATAACGGCCTTTAAGGCGTCGCCGATAAGGCGGCCGCTGACGGTGCCGTTCACCTTTTCATTGCTGATAATGTTTTCCTGTTCAAGGGAAAACTCGGACTTAACGGCGTTGATGACGCTGAGGCTGGTCTCGTTGTCCAGCTCGGGAGTTTTTACGATGATCTGAGTGTTGTCAGTGGCCTGAACGCTCACCTGCTGACCGCC
>CANRHW010000038.1 GCA_947630525.1 uncultured Clostridia bacterium
GAGTGGTGATTTTCGTTCATAGTTCAAGGGCATAAAATGAGAAAATTCGCTCGTAAGGGCGAATTTTCTACATTAATACATTATTTTAGCTGAATGATTGCAAATTTGCCTTAAATAAGTCATTCAGCCCTTGAACGGTCTGCGCGACTTTTTTTACGGCCCCTTGTTTCATTGCCGATTAGTACTGCTGTTCAACCTTGGGCAGGTGCCATATCTTGTCGTTGTACTCCTCGATGGTGCGGTCGCTGGAGAAGAAACCGCTGTAAGCCACGTTGAGGATGGCCTTGCGGGTCCAGAGCTTTTCGTCCCTGTACTGGCGGTCGGCCTTTTCGTGAATAGCGCAGTAGGCCCGGAAATCGCGGACTACCATGAACTTATCCGCCGCGCCGTGGTCGCCGAATACCAGCGACTGGTACAGGTCATAGTACAAATGGTGATCGGAGGGATTTATAGTGCCGTCGATGAGCATATCCAGTATGCGGCGTATATCGGGAGAGGATGCGTAAATGTCCTGACTGGTTTCGCTCTCGAAACGCAGGGCACGGTTTACCTCGGGGGTAGTCATACCGAAAATAAATATGTTGTCCTCGCCCACGCAGCGCAGCATTTCCACGTTGGCGCCGTCAAGGGTGCCGACGGTGAGGGCGCCGTTGGCCATGAACTTCATGTTGCCGGTGCCGCTGGCTTCCAGACCGGCGGTGGATATCTGCTCGGAAATATCGGCGGCGGGGATTATCTTCTGCGCCAGAGATACTCCATAGTTTTCAATAAATACTACTTTCAGCTTGCCCTTGAGGTCGGGGTCGTCGTTGACAAGCTTGGCCACATCGTTTATCAGGCGGATAATGAGCTTGGCCCGCTTGTATCCCGGCGAGGCTTTGGCGCCAAAGATAAAGGTGTGAGGCAGTATATCGTAATTGCTGTCATGCTTCAGTTTGTCGTAGAGATAGAGCACGTGAAGTATGTTGAGCAGTTGGCGCTTGTACTCGTGAAGGCGCTTTACCTGTACGTCGAAAATAGAATTGGGGTCAACGTCCACGCCGTTGTGTTCCTTGATGTAGGCGGCCAGCTCCTGCTTCTTTATCTTCTTTACTTCGCGGAATTCTTCCTGGAACTTGTCGTCGTCGGCATAATTTGCCAGAGCCTGGAGCTCGTCGGCCCGAGTTATCCAGCCTTCGCCTATTCTGTCGCTGATTATTTTGCTCAGCTCGGGGTTGGCCAGGCGCAGCCAGCGGCGATAGGTGATGCCGTTGGTAATGGCCTCAAACTTGTTGGGGAACAGGTTGTAATAGTCCTTGAACACGTCGTTTTTAAGAATATCGGTGTGCAGCTCGCTCACGCCGTTTACCTTGTAGCAGGTGGCCAGGCACATATTCGCCATGGAAATGTAGTTGTGAGCCACGATGGCCATATAATTTATCTTGCCCCAATCCTCGCCGTAAACGTTGAGCAGCTTGTTTTGAAGGCGGCGGTTCATTTCTTCAACTATCATCCATATTCTGGGCAGCAGCCGCTTAAACAGGTCTACGGGCCACTTTTCCAGAGCCTCGGCCATAACGGTGTGATTTGTGTATGCAAAAACGCGGGTGGTGATGTCCCAGGCCTCGTCCCAGCCCATGCCCTCTTCGTCCATGAGTATGCGCATAAGCTCGGGGATACCGATAGCGGGATGCGTGTCGTTGATGTGAATGGTGATATAGTCGGCCAGCTTGTCAAGGCCCTCGCCGGCGTGATGCCGTTTAAAGCGCGAGATTATCCACTGAATTGTGCAGGAAACGAAGAAGTACTGCTGACGCAGGCGCAGCGCCTTGCCCTCCTGGTGGTTGTCTTCGGGATAAAGAACCTTTGACAAAGCCTCGGCCAGAGCCTTTTCCTCCACGGCCTTGACATAGTCGCCGCCGCTGAAATAGGTCATATTAAGGTCATTCTTTGCACGGGACGACCACAGCCGCAGCGTGTTTACCAAATTGGCGTTGTATCCGGCGATGGGCATATCGTAAGGAATACCCACAACGTCGGTGGTGTTTTCATAACGGAAGACCATTTTGCCGTCAACGTAGTCGGTTACGACATTTCCACCAAAGCGCACTATCTGCTGTTCTTCGGGGCGGGGCACCTCCCAAACGGTGCCGTCGCTCAGCCAGTTGTCGGGAGTCTCCACCTGCTGGCCGTCGATTATCTTTTGCTTGAACAGTCCGTACTCATAACGGATAGAGCAGCCAAAGGCGGGCAGATTAAGAGCCGCCAAAGAGTCCAGGAAGCATGCCGCAAGTCTGCCGAGGCCACCGTTGCCAAGACCGGCGTCGCTTTCCTGTGCGGCTATTTCGGACAGGGAGCAGCCCATGCTTTGGAGCACCGCCTCATAATCCTCGGTAAGGCCGGTGTTAAGCAGATTGTTGCCCAAGCTGCGGCCCATAAGGAACTCAAAGGACAGATAAAAAAGCTCCTTGCGGTGAGCGGTGCGCTGGCTGCGGCGGTATTCCGTCCAGCGCTTCATGATAGTGTCGCGGACGGTCAGCGCCGTGGCCTTATAGATGTGGGACTTAGTGGCATCATCCAGGGTGCGGCCGTAATGACGGCTGAGCTTGCCCAGAATTTCTTCCTTTATCTCCTGCTGGGCGGGAGTAAGGGCAGCTGTTTTTGCCATAATATTCATCCTTTCTCATATTTGAAAATAGTATGTTCCATATTTAACTTTGGTATTATACTATAAAAATATCGGTTCGTCAAGTAATATTATGCTTAATTTGTAAAAAAATACACGGCGGGTTATTGTGTATTTTTATTGTGGCGCTGCCCATCGGTGATGATATGCGCAAAAGTAAAGGAAGCCCTTGCGCGACAACATTTTTCTTAGGAAAAAGCGGCGGAGCGTAAACTAAAAAGAAAAACCGTCTTTTTCTCATAAAAAGGCGGTTTTTCCACATTAATTTGTTATTCTACTTTTATTATTTGATTTTTCAATGATTAAGTTTGCCTTAAATAATGGCTTTTAATCCTTGAACGCTCTGCGCGATTTTTTTACGGCCTCTTTATCAGCCAAGCTCGGCAAAATACTTGATAGTGCGTACCATCTGGCTGGTGTAGGAGTTCTCGTTGTCATACCAGGAAACAACCTGAACCTCGTATAGGTCGTCGGCTATCTTGGCAACCATTGTCTGGGTCGCGTCAAAGAGAGAACCATAGGTCATGCCGATAACGTCAGAGGAAACAATGGGATCCTCGTTGTAGCCGTAGGAAGCGGAAGAAGCGGCCTTCATGGCGGCGTTGATGCCTTCCTTAGTAACGTCGGCGCCCTTTACAACAGCGGTAAGGATAGTGGTGGAACCCGTGGGTACGGGCACGCGCTGAGCGCTGCCGATGAGCTTGCCGTTAAGCTCGGGGATAACCAGGCCGATAGCCTTTGCTGCGCCGGTGCTGTTGGGCACGATGTTGGCGGCGCCGGCACGGGCGCGGCGAAGGTCGCCCTTTCTGTGGGGACCGTCCAAAATCATCTGATCGCCGGTGTAGGCGTGAATGGTGGACATGATACCGCTCTGAATGGGAGCATAATCGTTAAGAGCCTTAGCCATGGGAGCAAGGCAGTTGGTCGTGCAGGAAGCTGCGGATATGATGGTGTCCTCGGCCTTAAGAGTTCCCTCGTTTACGCCGAATACAACGGTGGGAAGGTCGTTGCCCGCGGGAGCGGAGATAACTACCTTCTTAGCGCCGGCGTCAATGTGGGCCTGGCTCTTAGCCTTGGAGCAGTAGAAGCCGGTGCATTCGAGAACTACGTCTACGCCAAGCTTGCCCCAGGGAAGATTTTCGGCCTTGGGTTCGGCATAAATGGTAATCTCCTCGCCGTCAACGATGATAGCGCCGGGCTTGGTAACGGTCTTGCCGTCCTCGGCATACTCGGCGGGCTTTACGTCAACAGTGTGGAGACCTTCGCCTATACGGCCGCAATAGCCGCCCTGAGCGGTGTCATACTTAAGGAGATGAGCAAGCATCTCAGGTTTGGTAAGGTCGTTGATAGCTACGATCTCGTAGCCCTCCGCCTTAAACATCTGACGGAAAGCCAGACGGCCGATACGGCCAAAGCCATTGATTGCAACTTTTACTGCCATTGGAAAAACATCCTTTCGTTAATAAAATTTATAAAAATTGTTGCTTAGAACAATTTATTAACTATATAAGCTCCGCTTTTAATATCACCGGGGCCACGACCGGCGTCTGGCCGTCAAAGCCCACCTTTACGGAGGCTATTTTGTCCACCGTGTCCATACCGGCGGTCACCCTGCCGAAGGCCGCGTAGGAGCCGTCCAAGTGGGGCGCGTCCTCGTGCATGATGAAAAACTGGCTCGATGCGGAGTCGGGCATCATGCTGCGGGCCATGGAAATAACTCCGCGGGTGTGTTTGATTGGATTGGCCACGCCGTTACTCGCAAACTCGCCCTTGATACGCTCCTTGCTGCCGCCGGTACCGTTGCCAAGCGGGTCGCCGCCCTGTATCATAAAGCCCTTTATTATCCGGTGAAAGGTCAGCCCGTCGTAAAAGCCCTCTCCCACCAGCTTGACAAAGTTGGCCACGGTGACGGGCGCCTCGCCGGGGAAAAGCTCCAGCTCTATCTCGCCGTAGCCGCCGTCCATGGTTATTTTTACCTTCGGATTTTCAGCCATAATATCATATCCAAGTCTGTTAAATTTTTGTCAATGCAGCACATACCGCATTCATTTATATTATACTCAAATTTTACCAATATTGCAAGTCCTTTTTTATATTTTGTTGCACAAATTTTCAGCTTTTTTTATGAACGTATTGTAAATATTTTTTTTCTATTGATTTTTTTAAAATTATTTGATATACTGTAATAGAGATATTTTCCCGGGAAAGGGCTGAGATGACCAATATGAAATTACTGCTTATGTTCTACAATGAGCGCTGCTATACATATCTGCTCAAAGACTGCTATTTTTCGCCTTTTCCCGCAGGTGGCCGCAGGAGCAGACCGGTCGGAGAGCTGGCCGGTCTGCTGACGCTTATCAATGAAAAATACTCTCCCGCCGACTTGGGACTTTTGTATTTTGAGGAGCGTTACGCTCCCTTTGTGGAGGAGGCCGAGGCCAAGCTCAATGGCAAGACCTGCCGTTACAAGTTCCCGCCTTCGGCCCGGCTGTCCATGAATTTGCCCATAACTCATGAAGAAGATGAGTATGTGGCGAACCGGCTTTTTGCCGCGCCGCGGACAAGCTCCGGCAGCGGGAGTGGTAGCGGCTCCGGCAGCGGAAGTGGCAGCGGTTCGGGCAGCGGCAGCGGCTCGGGCGGCTGCTTTGGATATGGGCTGGATCTCATATGAAAGCCATACATTCTCTGTGGACAAGCCCGTTTTTTGCCCGCGGGGGCAAGGATTTTTATATGGAGGACTTCGAGCTTCTGACCATGATGCTTTCGGCTCTGGTCTGGAGACAAAACGGCGGCTGCATAACCATGGTCACCGACAGCGCAGGCGCCCGGTACCTGCGGGAGCGCGGGCTTGAACCTATTTGGGATGGGGGCATCGATACCGCCCTTGATACCGTGCCCAAAAGCGTCGACCCCTTTCTGTTTTGGGCGGGTGGCAAGCTGTGGGCCCTAAATTCGCGGCCGGGCCCTGTGTGCATGATAGATACGGACATGATAATATGGCGCGGCTGCGGCGGTTTGGAAGATATGGATATCGTGGCCGCTCATCGGGAGGATATCACGCCCGACGTTTATCCCGGCAAGGAAAGCTTCGCTATGAAGGAGGGCTATGCCTTCCCCGATTGGGATTGGTCTGTCCGGCCATGCAACACGGCTTTTTTATATATCAGGGATACGGAGTTTCGGGATTACTATGTCCGCCGGAGCGTCGAATTTATGGAAAACCTCCGTCATGGCGACAGCGTGGTCGTGCCGATGGTCTTTGCCGAGCAGCGGTTGCTTTCGATGTGCGCCGCCGAAAAGGGCAAGGATATACATACGCTTTTTGAACAGGACAAGCTCAGGAGCCAGTGTGACGCCACCCACCTTTGGGGCCATAAGGACAAGCTTCGGGCCGATCCGGCCGCGAGGGCGGAGTTCTGCCGCCGGTGCATAGGGCGGCTGCGCAGGGACTTTCCCCGGAGCGTGGATTTGCTTAAAGGCATACCCGAGCTGTTGGTATATATGCTGTAGTTCACTCTTGGAGGGTCGGCTATGTTCAGTAATATTATACGGTTCATACTAAAATTCATTGTGGGCTTTACCGTTGCGGTGGTTGTGCTTTCGGTCATACTCATGATTGTCATACATATGCCCGACCGGGAAAACATTGATATATTTGCCGGCAAGCGCGACGCGTTTGAGGCTGTGAACTCTGATCTTCGCCAGGAGCTTGCGGACCGAGACCGCACCAAGATGAGGTTTGACGCGAATTTTGACTATGACGCCGTGGTTTTTAACAAAGAGACAATATATGCCGGTCCGGCCGTGGGTGAGCTTGGCAGCTTTGGCGTGCTGGTTTTTGAGGATATAACCGTTCGCACGGACATGACCATATTTTCCTACGGCGGCGGCTTGCAGGCCATAGTTTATACCGAAAACGGCAATCCGGGCTCCTTTGGCGAAAGATTTGTCGGCCCCATGACCCGTTCTTATAAACTGGCGGATAATTGGTATTACACTCAGTTTTGCGATTTGGATGACTAATATTATTACAAAACAGTTACAAAAACTCTTGCATTTTTGGCACATATGGTGTATAATGGTACACAAATAACACAAAGGAGTGGTGATAATGTCAAAGAACCCCAAAAATAATCACCTGCCGGAAAAGGCTGAGAACTCCGGCGCGCCGGAAAATTTGACCGATATCGAAAATAAAGCGGAGACCGGGGAGGTCACCGCAGGAGATACCAACGTATGGAAAACCGCTCCCGGCAAGGCCGCGAAGATAGACCTGCCGGAGGAGGAAGCACAGCCGCGGGCTGAAGAAGCGTCCGCCGCCCCGGTTCCGGCCGGAGCCGAGGCGGATGAGGAAGCCGCGCCTGCTGCCGGGGCGGAGGAAAAGCAAGGGGACGAGCCCGCCGCGGAGGAGGAATATTCCGCCGCCGACGGTACCGACGCAAGCCTGCTCAGCGAGTTTGCGCCTAAGCCCATAAACATACCTCACGTGGATATGGAAAAGGAAAAGCGCCGTCAGGAAAAGCGCAGAAAAAATCGAAAGAAAGAGCGCGAAAAGGTAGAAGCCCGAAAAAAACGGAGCAAAAAGAAGGCCTCCGCCGGACAGCGGGTGGCCATGGGATTGGCGAGCTTTTTGCTGTTCCTTGTCTTTTCCGTCACAATGACGGGCTTTATCTCCGTATTTTCGGCCCAGCTTGCCACAAGTAAGTACGCCTTCCAGCTTGCGGTCAAAAATATGGATATTGCCGAAATACCGCTCGGCGGCATTGACGATTACGCCGCCCTCGGCCTGCGTGAAAATTCCCGCCGCGCCGCCCTTGTGGACATGATACGCGACAACGCCGGAGATAACGTATTCGCTACATATTCCGAAATAAAGGCCGGTATTCGCAGCTCAGGCGCGGAGGATTTCATTTCGGACCAGCTCAAGGCCGCCTCCGACTATCTGTTGTTGGATAAGCCCTATTCTCCCGCCACCGGCAGCGATATTGCCGCCGTCATAAAGGACAGCGCGTCTCTCATACGCAACCTGACCGGCCGCGAGCTCAGCGACATGGACTATGCCGCCATCGCCGCTCACTTTGACAACAGCGGCAAAATGGAGGATATCTCCCGGTCGAGCCTTGACGCTACCAAGCTGCGGACGAGTTATACCAAGTACACCAAAAACCTGCTTTCGGTGAATATACTGCTGGCTTTGCTGCTGGTGAATATTATGCTCATAGTTCTTCTGTACGTTCTTGGCCGGCCCGGCAGCTCGGGCCATATCCCAATCGGCTGGGGATTTATCATCAGCGGACTGGCTGTTATTGGCGGCGCAATATTCATGTTCCGCCCGGCTTACGAGACCCAGTCTCAGTTCCTGCAAGCTGTGCTGAACAATTATTTCAATTTCTTCACTACGACGGTTGTGGTCATGGCGGGCATATTTACGGTCGTCGGCGCGTTCATCTTCTTGGTGGGCAACGCCGCCTCGGACAAGGACGAGTAACACTAAGAAGCTTATAAAGGCTTATTAAATGAAATTGGGAGGAGCAAAGCTCCTCCCAATTTTTGTGGTTTTCGCGTTTATTCGTAATCCACAACGTCTACCCACGACATAAGGAAGTCCCGCTCCTCGGGATTTCCCTTTACGCTCTGAGAGGCGGCCACAATGGGCATCCACTTTTGAACGTACTGCTTTGCGGTGTCGCTCTTTTTGCAGAACATATCCAGATATTTTTCCGCCAGTTTCCGGTCGCCGGACAGGCAGAACAGCATATAGGTCCGTGCCGCGTCGGCGCTGGCGTTGCCCTGGGTGACATGGGCCCAGTCGATAACGTAGGGAGTGCCGTCTTCGGTGATTATCACGTTGGAGGGGTTAAAGTCGCCGTGGCATATTTTGTTGTGCTTGGGCATACTTTCCAGCCGGGTGTGCAGCTCGTACCGGGTGGTAGCGTCAAGGTCCGTGGCCGAGATTTTCGCGTTCATTTTGTCTTTGAGCTTATTAAGAATCGGGCATTTTTTGGCGTGTATCGAAAGCTGCAAATCCACGAAAAGCTCCAAATATTCCTCCCGGCGGTCAGGATTTTCGTCCATAAGCTTGGCGAGGGTCTTGCCGCCGATGAAGCTGGTGATTATGGCCCAGTTCCCGTCCACCTGAGTTACGGCGGCCAGAGTTGGGCAGTTGATGCCGGTGGTCTCTATCTTTGCAAGGTTGAGGGCCTCGTTGAGTATTTCCGCCTTGGAAAAACTGTCGTCAAAAACCTTTATTGACAGATTTTGCGCTTTGTCCCAATAAATAGTTTTGTGCGCCCGCCGGGCCACCGCCAGACTTAAATCCAGATTGTTCAGATCCATTTTCATTTTCCTCCTTCTATTATTCGCCGTAATAGGCTTTGAGGTACATGGCCCTTATCTCGCTTATCAGGGGATAACGGGGGTTTGCGCCGGTGCACTGATCGTCGAAAGCCTGCTCGCTCATTTCGTCCAGCTTGTCGAGGAAGGCCTGCTCCTCAACGCCGTAATCCCTTATGGTATCTTTTATGCCTATGGCCTTTTTCAGTTCGTCGAGCTTGGCTATGAGGGCGTTCAGCTTTTCGCCGTCGTCCTTGCCCGGCAGGCCCAGGAAGTCCGCTATCTCACCGTAACGGCGGAGGGTGTGCGGGTGGCTGTATTTGGGGAAGGTCCCCATTTTTGCTGGAACCTCGGCGGCGTTGTAGCGCAGCACCTCGTCTATCATCAGGGCGTTGGCAACGCCGTGGGCCAGATGGTGATAGGCTCCCAGCTTGTGGGCCATGGAGTGGCACACGCCCAAAAATGCGTTGGCAAAGGCCATGCCGGCCATGGTAGAGGCGTTGGCCATTTTTTCTCTGGCCTCCGGGTCGGCGGGGCCGTTGTCGTAGCACCGGGGCAAATAGTCAAAGATGAGCCTTATAGCCTTTAGGGCCAGCCCGTCCGTAAAGTCCGTTGCCATCATTGAGGCGTAGGCTTCAAGGGCGTGGGTCATGGCGTCGATGCCCGAGGCCGCCGTCAGTCCCTTGGGCATATTCATCATCATGTCGATGTCGATTATGGCCATGTCCGGCATGAGCTCATAGTCCGCCAGCGGGTACTTGATGCCCGTTGTCTCGTCGGTTATGACGGCGAAAGGCGTAACCTCGCTGCCGGTGCCGGCGGAGGTGGGTATGGCCACGAAATAGGCCTTTTCGCCCATTTTCGGAAAGGCGTATATCCTCTTGCGTATATCCTGAAACCTCATGGCCATATCCATAAAGTCGGCTTCGGGATGCTCATACAGCACCCACATTATTTTTGCCGCGTCCATGGCGCTGCCGCCGCCCAGGGCGATTATCACGTCCGGGGCGAAGGCCGTCATTGCCGCCGCGCCCTCTTTTGCGCTGGCAAGGGACGGGTCCGGGGCCACGTTAAAGAAGGTGGCGTGCGTTATGCCCATTTCGTCAAGTTTTTTTGTTATAACGTCCGTATAACCGTTTTTGTAAAGGAAAGAGTCGGTCACGATAAAGGCCTTTTTCTTGCCCATTACATTTTTCAGCTCTTCCAAGGCTACGGGAATGGAGCCCCTGTTCATATACACCTTTTCAGGCGCCCGGAACCACAGCATATTCTCTCTCCTTTCGGCTACGGTCTTGATATTCAAAAGATGCTTTACGCCAACGTTTTCGGAAACCGAGTTCCCGCCCCAACTGCCGCAGCCCAGGGTCAGCGACGGGGCCAGCCTGAAATTGTATAGATCGCCTATGCCGCCGTGAGAGGATGGAGTGTTCACCAATATGCGGCAGGTTTTCATCCTTGCCTGATGAGCGGCCATTTTGTCGCCGGCGGTGAGAGTGTCGCAATACAGTGAGGAGGTGTGGCCGTAGCCGCCGTCGGCGATGAGCCGCTCGGCCTTGCAAAGGGCGTCCTCAAAGTCCGCGGCCCTGTACATAGCCAGCACGGGCGAGAGCTTTT
>CANRHW010000039.1 GCA_947630525.1 uncultured Clostridia bacterium
ACGTTGACAAGCAGAAAAATATGTACCTCATTCTTAACACCGGCATCGGCGCATGGGAAAGCGAGCCCGACGGCTCTACCGTATGGGATCAGGGGCTTGAATGCCAGTGGCTCAGAAGCTATCAATATTATTAATGCGCTTAGGGGGCGGCCAACGGCCGCCCCCCCTCAATATTAATTTTTTATACACTCGGCCATTTTTTTACGGCCCCATTTTTATTTGAGCTTTTCCAGCTCTTCCGTGGCCCCGGCCCACTCCGTCATATCGGCCTCAAGCTTTTCTTCGGCCGATTTAAGAGCGGCGCTCAGCTCCATCATACGTTCAAAATCGCTGCCGGCGGAATTTATCTCGCCGTTCAGCCTTTCTATCTCCAATTCGCCTGCCGCCACGGCTTCTTCAAGGCGCCGAATTTTCGATTCGAGCCTGCGGATGGCGCTCTGCTGTTCCTTTTGGCGGCGGTAATCGTTAACGGCCGGCTTTTCCGCTTTCGGCTCGTCAGTCACGGCGGCGCCCGGCCGTCCGGCTCTGTATTCCATATACTGATCGTAATTGAAATTATATGGACGTACGGTTCCATCCTCGAAGACCAACAGCTTGGTCGCCAGCTTGTTTATAAGATAACGGTCATGGCTTATCATGAACACCGTGCCGCCAAAGTCCTCAATAGCCTGCTCCAAAGCTTCGCGGGCGGCAATGTCCAGATGGTTAGTCGGTTCGTCCAGCAGCAGGAAGTTGGCCCCGCGCAGCATTACCGTCAGCAGGGCAAGGCGGGCTTTTTCGCCGCCGCTGAGCTTATCCACGGGCTTCAGCACATCGTCGCCGGTAAATAAGAACGCCGCCAAAGCGCCCCTTACCTCGGAGCGCACCATTGTCGGATATTCGTCCCAAAGCTCGTCCTGGACGGTCTTGCCGCCGCTGAGATCGCTGCGGTCCTGATCGTAATACGCCTCTTTCAGCTTTACGCCTTTGGTTACGGAACCGGCGTCAGGCCGAATAGTCCCCTTTATTATTCCATAAAGGGTGGATTTTCCGCAGCCGTTGGGGCCGAGCAGGAACACTCGGTCGCCGCGCTTTATTTCAAAGGACGCACTGGCGAACAGCCGCTTTTCGCCGTAGCTTTTTGCCAGGTCTCGGGCCGACAGTACGTCGTCGCCGCTGCGGGAGGCCTCCGGGAAACGGAAGCGCAGCCCCTCGGCGGTCTCGCCCGGCTTTTCGAGCCCCTCCTCCAGCCGGTCTATGGACTTCTGTTTATTTGCGATTATCTTGTAGTTGCGCTCCTGGCCCCACCGCTTCTGCTGCTCGATAATGCCCTCGATGCGCTTTATCTCAGCCACGGTGTTTTCGTACTTTCGCCGGGCGGCCTCGCGGGCCTCCTCCTTTTTTTTCATAAAGGCGGAATAGCTCCCGGAATAGACGGTCACGCCGCCGTTTTCCAGCTCTATGGTGGAGGTGGTCACCTTGTCCAAAAAATATCTGTCGTGGCTGATGACCACAAAGGCCCGGTTGAAGTTCCTGAGAAAGTCTTCCAAAAACGCGGCGGCCTCAAAATCAAGGTGGTTTGTGGGTTCGTCCAGCAGCAGCAAATTGGCGTCGGAAAGCAACGTCCGGGCCAGGCCGAGCCGGGTTTTTTGCCCGCCCGACAGCTTGCCCAGGGGGTAGTCCAGCTCTTCCTCGCTGAAACCGAGCCCTATCAGCATGGACCTTGTCTTTGCTCTGAACACCATGCCGTCGCCCCGGAAATACTCGCTGTTAAGGGCGTCCTGCCGCTTAACAAGAGCGTCCACGTCGCCTTGGCGCTGTTCTATCCTGCTGTGAATATCCTTTAGCTGTTCCTCTATGGCCAGCAGCCGGTCAAACACCCCCAGAGCAAAGCTGTAGGCCGTAAGCGCGAGGTCGTCAGGGGGCGTCTGTTCCATATAGCCTATTTTGAGCAGACTGTTTTTTATCAGCGTGCCCTCGCAGTCCTCCTCCCCGGTAAGGACGCGCAGCAGCGTGGTCTTGCCGGCTCCGTTGGCTCCGATAAAGCCAATCTTAGCGTTTTCGTCAATTGTAAAGTTCAAATCCTTAAACAGCGTTCTTTCGCCGAAAGATTTTGTAAGTCCGTTTGCCGTAAGTAGTGATGCCATATTATTATTCCTTGATCAAAGCCTTATTTTTCTCCAACGGAGCGTCGAGCACATAGTTGCCGAATTCCGCGCCGGTCTTGCCGTCGATGAGGATTTGTACGCTGTCTATCGTATCCAGCTCCGTAAGAGAGTTAACTATACTGAACAGGGCCATATTTGTGGATGCGGAGCCGCCGGGCACTTTTTCGATAAAATCACCGGCCAGATTTACAAAGCACACGCCGTCCTTAGTCTCAACGCTGATGACCTTGGTATCGGCAGGTATTACCTGCACGAGACTGCCGCTCTGGGGGCCTTTGATTAGCTCACTGAGGATGAGCCTTTCGGTAGACAGGGAGGTTTGCGCCTCTATTTCCCGCTCTTCGGGCACCAGATATTCGGCGTCCTTGTCGGGGAAGTAGATAGTCACGGTAACTTTTTGCACCACGGAGCTGTCCTGGGGGCTGTATATTATGTCGCCCCGGCTTATACGGCCTATTTCGGCGCCGGTGGTAGTGGATACCAGCGGTTCGCCCTCGACCATTATTTCGACGCTGTCAATGTCCTTTATCTCGCACACGGTGCTGACTATGGCAAACCTCGCAAGCAATTCGTCTACGTCCCGATTTTGGTAATATTCCTTTGAAAGGTCAACCACAGCCGTCCGTATTTTAACCGAGGCGGATTTCAGGGCGGTGCCGTCAGGCAGCACATTGATGAGCCCCTCTGTCCTCGGAGCCTTTGAAAGTTCGCCTATAAGGTATTCGACTACGGTTTTCTTGTCGGCGTTTTTTGGCAGTTCCAGCTTATGAGCCTCCCTCACAAGGGCGGTTCCGTCGGCGTTCTTATAATAGATGCCGTAGCCCTTTTGCCCGCCGCCGCAGCTGCACAGGCCGAGCACGGCCAGCGCCGCAAGCAATGCGGCCAACGCGCGCTTGAAAAAAATTTTCATTCCTGTCTCCTCATTCCTGACCGGTATTACTTAAAAGTAATGGGTATGATTATCATGAACTTGCTGCCCTCGCCCTCGCGGCTCTCGACCTGTATATTACCGCCGTGGAGCTCCACCGCAGTCAGGGCAATGGAAAGTCCCAAGCCGGTGCCGCCGGTCTCTCTGGCACGAGCCTTATCCACACGGTAAAAACGGTCGAATATTTTATAAAGCTCCTCGGGAGCGATGCCTATGCCCGTATCCTCCACGGTTATAATAGCGTTGCCGTTTTCTTTGGATATATCCATGGAGACCCTGCCCCCGGCGGGAGTGTATTTTATGCTGTTGTCAAGAATGTTGTATATGGCCTCCCAGATGCGGTCGCGCTCAACTCTGGAATATATGGCCCCGTCGGCAAAAAAGTCAAGGTTGATGCTTTTTTGCTCAGCCAAAGGCCGCAGAGCCTTAACCACATTTGCGCAGATTTCACTGAGGTTTAGCACGCTGAACTCCATTCTCGCCACGCTGGCCGAGCTGTCCATTTTTGTGAGGGTCAGCAGCTTGTTGACTATCCTCGTCAGCCGGTCCACTTGCACGTTCATGTCCGTCAAAAACTCCTCCACCGTCTCACGCGAGGCGTTTGGAGCGTTCAGCAGCGAATCCGAAATAAGCTTTATAGAGCTGAGCGGCGTTTTGAGCTCGTGCGAAGCGTTGGAAACAAACTCCTGACGCTTTTCCTCCTGGGTCTTTATTTTGGCGGTCATTTTGTTGAAGCTGTTCACCAACGTGCCTATTTCGCCGCCGGCGGTAATGTCAAGCTCGGCGTTGTCGTCATCCTCGCTCATCTCTTCAAGGCGATGGGTAAGGCGGCGTATGGGTTCGGTGATTATGGCGGCGAGGATAAAGCCCACAACGCTCACCAATATGCACACCAGCACCGTGAGCATCAGCAAAATGCCCCTTATCTTGTCCATGTATTCGGTTATTTCAGTGCCCGAGGTCTGATAGTATATAACGCCCATGACCTTGCGGTCCCGGGTTATCGGCACCGTGGCGCTGATTATCAGGTCGCCGCTGACGTCCTCGCCCTCCTCGGCATTGTTGTTGCCGCGCAGGGCGTCCAACACCACCGGCGAAGGCATCATTCTGCCCTGCATGGCCCCGTTGTTGGAATCAAAGGTCACAACGGCGTCGCAATCCAGCATCAGCACCCGGCCTCCGCTGCCCAACTGCTGCTGGCGGAGGAGGAAATTGATACTGGATTCGCTCAGGTCCTGATATTGGGCTATATAGCCCGAAATTACATTGGCCTGACCCAACACCTGCACCTCTTTTTGCTGCAGGGTATACTGGCGCATGGAGTTGGTAACATAAAAGCTCATGAAAACAAGGACGGCGGCCACCAGCAGAAAGTAGGTGACGACCAGCTTCCAGCGTATGCTGGCGAAAATGTCTTTAATTTTCTTTAAAATAGTAACCTACCCCCCACTTGGTAAGTATATACTTCGGCGACGCGGCGTTGGGTTCGATCTTCTCCCGCAGGCGGCGCACGTGAACGTCAACCGTTCTGATATCGCCCAGGTAGTCGTAACCCCAGATTATATCGAGCAGATTTTCCCTGCTGTAGACCTTGCCGGGATTGGACACAAACAGCTCGCACAGGTCAAATTCTTTGCTCGTCAGTTCAATGCTCCGGTCTCCGATACGGATGCGCCGGAGGTTATAATCAAGCTCCACATCGCCGGCGGTAACGGTGGATTTATCCGGCGCCGACGGGGCGGCGCGGCGGATAATGGCCTTGACCCTGGCCTTTAGCTCAAGTATGTTGAAGGGCTTGGTCAGATAGTCGTCGGCCCCGTATTCCAGGCCCATTATCTTGTCCATATCCTCGGCCTTTGCCGTAAGCATGATTATGGGAACGTTTGAAAACTCCCTCACCTTTTGGCAGACGGTAAGGCCGTCGATTTTTGGCAGCATAAGGTCAAGTATTATCAGAGATATTCCCTTGTCGCGGGCCAGCTTCAGCGCTTCTTCCCCGTCATAGGCAGTCTCTATCTCGTATCCGTCCTGCTCCAAATTGAATTTTATGCCCTTGACAAGCAGCTTTTCGTCGTCAACTATCAATATTTTCATCGGAATATCTTCCCTTTCATTTTAAAGTCGCAATAACTCATTATCATTATAGCACCTTTCACAAAAAATTTCAATAGATTTTTCATACATATTGCGGAAAAGTTCTTGAATATCTACAAAATGTGTGGTAGAATAGTATTGTCAAATTATACTAATAACAACGGAGGTAAAGATCATGATGACTGATATCGAAATCGCTCAAAGCGCGAAGCCCGAACACATTGCCAAAGTCGCCGCAAAAATAGGCATTCTCGAAGACGAGCTTGAATTTTACGGCAAGTACAAGGCCAAGCTGTCCGACGAGCTGGCCGCCAGGGTCAAGGACAGGCCCAACGGCAAATTGGTGCTCACCACGGCCATCAATCCCACTCCTGCCGGCGAAGGCAAAACTACCACCACCGTAGGCCTTGGTCAGGCGCTCTGCCGCCTTGGCAAAAACGCCGTCATCGCCCTGCGCGAACCGTCTCTTGGCCCGGTAATGGGCATAAAGGGCGGCGCGGCCGGCGGCGGTTACGCTCAGGTGCTGCCGATGGAGGACATAAATCTGCACTTTACCGGAGATATGCACGCCATTACCGCCGCCCACAATCTGCTGGCGGCCATGCTTGACAATCACATTCACCAGGGCAACGCCTTGGGCATCGACGTGCGCCGCATCACCTACAAGCGGGTTATGGACATGAACGACCGGGCGCTGCGTGAAATAATCGTGGGTCTGGGCGGCAAAGTGAACGGGTTCCCCAGGCAGGACGGGTTCATGATCACCGTCGCTTCCGAAATAATGGCCATACTGTGCCTGGCTTCCGACAAAGAGGATCTGAAAGAACGGCTCGGCAAAATAATCGTAGGCTACAATTATCAGGGCCAGCCGGTATGCGCGGCCGACCTGAAAGCTCAGGGCGCCATGGCGCTGCTCCTAAAGGACGCCATTAAGCCCAATCTCGTTCAAACGCTTGAAAACACCCCATGTATAATGCACGGCGGGCCCTTTGCCAATATCGCCCACGGCTGTAACAGCGTCATCGCCACAAAGCTGGCGCTAAAGCTTGGCGACTACGTTATCACGGAGGCGGGCTTCGGCGCAGACCTGGGCGCGGAAAAATTCCTGGACATCAAATGCCGGGCCGCCGGGCTCAGTCCCGACGCGGTGGTTCTTGTGGCCACCTGCCGCGCTCTTAAATACAACGGCGGCGTGAACAAGGCCGAGGTTTCGGCACCCAACGTTGAGGCCTTGAAAAAAGGCCTGCCAAATCTGGAAAAACACATCGAAAACATAGCCAAGTACGGCGTTCCCTGCGTGGTAGCCATAAACCGCTTCCCCACCGACACCGAGGAGGAGCTGGCCGCCGTCGAGGACTGCTGCCGCCGGCTGGGCGCGGAGTTCGCCGTTTCGGAGGTATTCGCCAAGGGCGGCGAGGGCGGCGAGGCTTTGGCCAAGAAACTGCTGGAGACCCTTGAAACAAAGGAAAGCCGCTTCAAACCCATATATGAACTTGACACCGACTGTTATGAAAAAGCCGAAACCATAGCCAGGGAGATATACGGCGCTGACGGCGTTGACTTCCTGCCCGCGGCCAAAAAGGCTATCGACGAATTTACGGCCATGGGCTATGGCAAGCTGCCGATCTGCATGGCCAAGACCCAATATTCCCTTTCCGACGATCCCTCTCGGCTATGCCGGCCCAAAGATTTCCGCATAACCGTGCGCGAGGCCCGCATAAGCGCGGGCGCGGGCTTTATAGTCCTGCTCACCGGCGACATTATGGTAATGCCCGGTCTGCCCAAGGTTCCCGCCGCCGAGAAGATAGACATCGACGAAAACGGCGTTATAACCGGACTTTTTTAGAAAGAAGTTTTAGCTTTGAAATACATTTCCAACAGCGTAAAGGACACGGAGGACTTTGCCCGGCAGTTGGCCGGTGAGATTACGCCGCCAAGGGTCATTTGTCTCAGCGGCGATCTTGGCGCCGGCAAGACTGCCTTTGTGCGGGGCTTTGCACGGGCTTTTGGCATTGAAAGGGGCGTTTCCTCGCCCACCTTTACGCTGATGCATCGCTACGACGGCAGCCTCAGTTTGAAGCATTACGACCTGTATAGGCTGTCAGACCCGGACGAGCTTTTGGATATCGGGTTTGAAGAGGAGACGGAAAGCGGTATTTCCCTCATCGAATGGCCCGAGGGGTTTGAGGAACTGATGCCGCCCGACGCGGTCCGCGTGACCATCAGCCGGGGCGGCGAGGACTGCCAACGTATCATCGAGGTGAGCCAATGAATATTTTAGCCGTTGACACTTCCGCCGTCACCGCCACAGTCGCGGTGATGAAGGGCGGCCTTATTGCGGGAGAGGCGAGCTTTACAAACGGACTGACCCATTCGCAGACGCTGATGCCAATGGTCGATTATGTGCTGAAAGGGGCGGGGCTGGGCCTTGCCGACATCGATTTGTTTGCCGCAAGCGTTGGGCCGGGCTCCTTTACCGGGCTTAGGATAGGCGTTGGCGCGGTAAAGGGATTGGCATACGCTTTGGACAGACCTTGTGCCGGCGTTTCCACGCTCAAAGCCCTGGCATATAATATTGCCCAAACCGACAGGCTCATAGTCCCCATAATGGACGCCCGGCGCGCTCAGGTTTACACGGCCGCTTACCGCTATAAGGACGGCGGGCTTATAGAAACGTCCGCGCCCGAAGCTTTGGGCATAGACGAGCTTTGCGACCGGCTTGGGGACAGAACGATTTTTGTGGGCGACGGCGTCGCTCCCTACATGGAAAAAATACGCTCCCTTATGGGCGAAAGGGCCGAATTTGCCCCGCCCCAGCTGAGGATGCAGCGGGCGGCCTCGGTATGCGCCGCGGCGGCCGGAGAAAGCCCCGTCTCCCCGGCGGAGTTGAGCGTGGTCTATCTGCGCAAGCCCCAGGCCGAGCGGGAGAGAGATGAAAAGCTGAACACCAGCAACGGAAAGGATTGACAGATATGAAGATAGCTATTGCCGCCGACCATGGCGGCTACACCCTCAAACAGGCGCTCATTCCCTACCTTGAAAGCGAGGGTCACACCGTTATCGACTGCGGAACAGACAGCGAAGACAGCGTCGACTACACCGACTTTGCCGAAAAGGGCTGCCGGGAATATCTGGACGGGAACGCGGACTTCGCCATACTTTGCTGCGGAACGGGCGTAGGCATATCCATAGCCGCAAACAAAATAAAGGGCATACGCTGCGGGATGTGCCCCTCGGTGCAGATAGCCGAGCTGGTCAAGCAGCACAACAACGCCAACGCCATTGCCCTGGGCGGCAGGACCACTTCGCCGCAGCTGGCAAAAGAAATCGTAGACGCTTATATGAAAGCTGAATTTATGGGCGGGCGGCACCAGCGCCGTATCGACAAGATAACCGCCCTGGAAAATAAATAAAAATCTAAAATTATACTGGAGGGATAAAAATGCGTTGTCCATACTGCGGTCACCGCGACAGCAAGGTAATCGATTCCAGGCCCACTGACGAGGGCGAGGCCATCCGCCGCCGGCGGGAGTGTACAAAGTGCGAGGAGCGCTTTACCACCTATGAAAAGGTGGAAACTCTGCCGATAATGGTAATAAAAAAAGACAAGACCAGAGAGCTTTTCGATCGCGACAAGCTCATACGCGGCATTACCCGGGCCTGCGAAAAGCGTCCGGTGGGCACCGAACAGATAGACGCCATCGTAGACCGCATCGAAGCGTCCATGCAAAACTCTTTGGAACGAGAAGTCACCTCGGCCCAGATAGGCGAAAAGGTCATGGAAAACCTGCGCGACATCGATGAGGTGGCCTATGTGCGCTTTGCTTCGGTGTACCGCCAGTTTACCGACGCAACCACTTTCATTAAGGAGGTCAACAAGCTCCTGACCGACAAGAGCTGACCTCCGCACGTAATACAATATCAGAAAGGGATCATTTAAATTGGCAATTTTCAGATGCACCTTCCGCTCAATGATGCTGGCAAATGATACGAACCTGAACATCGTACTGCCCGACAAACGGCTCCACCCGCCAAAGGTACTGTACCTACTCCACGGATATCAGCAGCATTTTGGCTCATGGCTGAACCAGACCTCGCTTATTCGTTATGCCGCGGGCAAAAATCTGGCAATCATAATGCCCGACGGAGGGCGGAGCTTTTACACCGATATGACTACCGGCGAGAACTACTATTCCTATATCGTAAAGGAGCTCCCGCGATTTTTGAGGGGGCAGCTGGGCTTAGCCCCGGAAAAAGGTGATACCGCGGTGGCCGGTTTGTCCATGGGCGGCTATGGCGCCTTGAAAATAGGGCTGCGCAACCCCGACAGTTTCGGCATGATAGGGGCCTTCTCCCCCGCCTGCGACATTGTGCGCATAGCGAAGGAAAATCCCTTGCTATCCCGAGCCATATGCGGGGATATGGAGCTTAGCGGCAGCGAGAACGACGTCTTTCACCTCGCCCGCGAAGCCTCCGGCAAGGACAACACGCCCGAGATATTCCACTATTGCGGCAGCGAAGATTTCCTCATTGACGAAAACCACCGCTTCCGCGATCTGGCACTGGGTCTTGACCTGCCCTACGCCTATATCGAGGAGCCCGGCGAGCACGACTGGGAAAAGTGGGACCCCTGGATAAAGGATTTTATCGGCCGGTTCACGGAGAGAATACAATAAATTTTCAAAGGGGAACCCGCACTGTGTCGGCTGGCGTATAATGCAAAGCGGCGTCGGAACAAGCTATTCAACGCTTATTCCGACGCCGTTTTGCGTCAATTTTACGACCCCTTGAGGTGTGTTATGCTTCGTCAATGATAAGGCCGAGGGCCTCGTCAACCTCGGCTCCGGGTACAAGAACCTCATATCCGGTGGTAGTGTCCTTGTTTATGGCCCTGAGCATGACCATTATATCATGGCCGTTGAGCATCGCTTTGAGCTTGTGGGCAAGCTCGCTGTTTTTAGCTATATAAACAACTGTCCACATTTACGATACAGACCTCTCTTCAAAGTTTCTAACGCTCTCGTTTATTGTTATAATACACCAAGCGGCCGGAAAAATCAACTGTTTTTTTCAAAAAGTTCATATTTTATACACAATTGCTATATGATTGCCGCACATTTATGTCCAATTATACTATTTATCGTTGAAGCTAATTCTTCGCTGCCGCTGCATTCAAAGCCTGCGCGGGCCCTGATGCGGCCATAGGGGGAGCTTATCACCACAGGCACGCTTCCGGGGTGCGCGGCAACGATCTCGCGTATGCGGTTCAAGGCCGGAAGCTCGGCAGGCCCGAGGGATATTTCCAGGCAGCCGGAGGCGGGCGCGCCGTTCCCCGCGAGGACTGTAACCC
>CANRHW010000040.1 GCA_947630525.1 uncultured Clostridia bacterium
CCCGATAAATATGACGGAACTTGTTTCCGACATATTTATCGGGGCTATGTGTAACACATCTATTGTAAACCTACAAAAAATGACAAGTAAATTCTGAATAAGTATTGACTTTTTTGGTGAAATGTTATATACTATGTTACAAGAATATTATCAGGAGGTAAATTAAATGAAAACAAGGCGAATTATGGCCCTGCTCACGGCGCTGGTAATGATACTGGCCGTTGTGCCGGGCGTAGCCATTGCGGCGGACAGCGCGGCAGACCCAAACACCGTTGTGGTCACATCTAATAAAACCATGACGGCAAATGTTGCCGATAAGGGGATTAATGGCGGCACAATAAATATTAATGGTCGCGACGCTAATTCCCTGTATGTCTATCATTCCAACTGGAACCAGAGGAATGGCTATATGGGCTTTGATCTTACCAATGCTTTCAGTGACGAGCAGCTTTCCGATGCGCTTGCTGTAAAGAAGGCTACTGTTGAACTGAACTGCTTGGATGCTCTTACCATATTGGAGCCAACGGTTTCAATCGTTGCCATTGACAATACAAAATGGAAAGATGACGCCTATACCGCTCCGGAAGAGCTTGGTCTTCCAAAATACAATAAATCCGGCACGGAGGTCACTTCTATACCCTCCGATATGGTAATATTGGACAAGGTTGATGTCAAAAGTGCGGGCACGTATAGTTTTGATGTAACAAAATATGTTGCAAATAATCTTGAAAAAATAGTTAAAGACGGCGTTTCGTTTGCGCTTATAAATGTTACTGAATCCATTGCTCATAGCGGAGAGATTGAAGTTCTTAAGGTGCTTTTTGAAGGTAAAAACGGCACGAAAAAGCCCACTCTTACCATAAATTTTGAAAAGCCCGCCAAGGTGTCTCTTGCGCTCAAAGCAGGCAGTAAAACCCTTTATACCGAGAACCTTAAAAATATTTTCGTCGACGAAAAATATACTCCTGACGAGAGCAAGGCTCCCGAGTATCTTATCGCGGACGGAAAAATTTATACCCGCAGCGGAGATTTGCAGGAGGTCACCGTTAAAGACGGTATGACTGTTGAAGTAAAATATACCGAGGGCGCGAGCTTTTCCGGCGTGGCGATTGATGGCGGAATGGCTCCCATGCTGCCCGTAGAGCTTGCCGCCGTTAAGGATGAGGCGCTTACAACCGTGCCTGTTACATGGACGGCCGGCGCCGACGGCAAATATACCGCAAAGGCCGAGGGCCTGACGGCGAGCCTTACCGCCGACGTTAAGCTCTATGAAAACGAGTATACTCCCGCCGAATATTATTGCAGCGGAACGTCAAGCTCCTCCAACTTCGGCTGGAAGACCGACGTAGCCAACCGTTACAATGGCGGCCATGTTATGTTTGAGGTGACTTTCGATACGACAGGCGGTCAGGACAGACTCATTTCATACGGCAACGCCTCCGTTGGCAGCTTTAACGGCGTAGGCCCTGTCGTACGCTATCTTAATGCGGATAAATTTGAGTATTACAGCGACGGAGCATGGTATGCGAGCGACGTTCCCTGCGTTGCCGGTAAAACATACACTATCCGCACTATTGTAGATATGGACGCCCGTACCTATGAAATGTATGTGGCGGAGGAGGGCAGCGCCGACGTTAAGATGCTCACTCCCGGCTCTGTCGGTTTCCGTAATCCGTACCTTAATTACATAGATCGCTTCTTCTTCCATGGCGGAGACCTTAAAGCAGGTACGCAGGGCGATCCGAACGGCTGCGACAAAGAGGTTATTAAATCGCATAAAGAAGTCTGGATGGACGGCTTTGTAAATATCACCGAAACTTTCACCTGCGGCGATGTTAAGATTGAAGAACCCAAGTCTTTCAAGTGGGCCGTGGGTAAGGAATATATCGACAGCGGCGCTCCCGCCTACAAAAAAATCGGTGACGACCTCTATGTCCGTCAGGATACGCGCAACACTCCGTCTATAACCACGGACAAGGACGAGACGCTTGCGGTCAAGTATGACAAGGCGGAATGCGTAACTCCCGTTGAGGCCGAAGCCTATGCCGTCGTGGGCGATTCGATAGTTCTGCCGGCCCAGGCGAACGTTAAATTTACCAACGGTCAGTCCCTCCCGTTCGCGGTTGAATGGGATGAGGACGGCGGAGTTGCATCCGAAGCCGGCACTTCGACCATCACCGGTACCGTTACCGAGTTTAATGTTCCCGCCAATTGTAAGGTTACCGTGAAGGAGCTTGAACCTGATGACAAATCGGAACTGGGCAAGGTCACCGTTGCAACCAACAACGGCGGCTGGAACTGGTATGTTGAGCCCAGCGGCACGCACATAGAACCCGGCGACGAGCTTGCCCAGCGGTATGAGGGCAAGTTAAAGGACATTGACGGCAAGCCGATTACTTACTCCAGCAATAACGGTCATGTGTTTGCGAATGACAAGACCTATATGGGCTGGGTAGAGGACGGCGGCGACATCGTTGTTGCCGAGTATGACCATAATAACAATAAGTACACCCGTAAGGTCATTCACGAAAAGCTTGAAAGTGACGACCATAATAACCCCGCCGTAGTAATTTTGCCCGACGGACGCATTATGGCTGTTTACTCCATGCATACCAACGAGCCTTATATGTACTTCCGTGTTTCTAAGAAGGCCGAGGACATCTCTGAGTGGAACCCCGAGCAGTACTACTATTGCTATACGAAAAATGACATGGAGGATACCCACGAGTATAACGCTACTTACCCCACGGTATTCATGGTTCATGACGATATGGGTATCGAGGGCAATGACGTTATTTATATAGGCTGGAGAGGCGTACACTGGAAGCCCACCATGGCTAAATTCCCCATGCCTGACGAAAACGGCCAGTTCTTCGTTGAGGGCGGAGATCATGTGCCCGGCGTTGTCGAACCGGTCATGGGTCAGACTCAGGTAGCCAATACCTCCTACAGCAGCTATGACGACGGCGGCCGCGCAGACACTATTCGCCGGCCCTACACAAAATATGACTACGATGCTGAGCGCAATAAGATTTATATAACCTACACCGCCAACCACCCCGATAACGACAAGCGTAATCACATTTACTATATGTACCTTAGTATAGAGGACCAGGGCATTTACACCGCAAAGGACCATTATCTTCAGCCCCTGCCCTTTGAAAATCAGGCGAAGTACAAGAGCGAGGGCGCGAACGGTACTACCGGGCAGTGGGGCGTGCTTACCGTACCTCTGCATGATGTATACCCCGAACTTGTTGTGTTTGACGCCAGCCAGCTTCTTGAAAACTACAGGGCGTTTACTGATTATGACGGCGGAAGCGAGGAGCGCCGCGGCTGGACCTGGGATATATCCCACAACGAAAAGGGCGAGCCATGCATCGTTTATGTTGATATCACGGCCACCGGGCCCGGGCCCAACAATTCAATGCCGACGAAATATGTCGGCGAATCAAACGGCAATTCCCGCAGTCACCACTATTACTATTATGCCCGTTGGGATAAGGACACCGAGCAGTGGGTGACCACCTATCTGGCATACGGCGGAAAGTGGTTCCACCAGAACGCCACTCAGGAGCGCTGCTACAGCGGCGGCCTCACCTTTGACCACAACGCTAAAAACGCCAACGTTATATACCTCTCCCTGCCCACTGAAGGAAAATACGGCAATGTGTTTGAGATATACCGTTGGGAGAGCGACGATAACGGCGCAACTTGGACGAAGCGTCAGGCTATCACACAGGATTCTCCCGTGCCCAACGCCCGGCCCAACGCCATCTATAACTATAAGATGGATAGCGAGACCAACGAGAACCTCGGTCCCAGACTGCTGTGGATAAGCGGCGAATACCGTTACTGGATGAACTACGAGTACAAGACCGGCGTTAAGACCGACTTTGTGGGAGAAGGCTTCGTAACTCAGGACGATCCTGACATGTTTACCGACGCCGCTCTTAAACTTGGCGATACTGAAATCACAACCCTGCCCGTAGGGCCCAATACCGTTACCGGCGAGTTCTATACAACGAATATATCCATTGGCGACGGCAACGCCATGTTCGCGTTGGCGCACTATAACAAGGATAATCAACTTATAAGCGTTAAAACTGAGGAAGTTGTTATCCCCGCCCGCAGCGTACCGCAGACCGGCGTTCCCGGTGCGGACAGGGACGAAAGCAGAGATAACAAGCTCTCTGCCATGGGCGAAAAACAGGTGGTAACGCCTATAACCTATGAGGCCGATTTCAAGGAGGGCGACACAGTTAAGCTCTTTGCCTGGAATATGGGCGTTGAGCATAAACAGTCTTCCATTATCAGCATTCCCTGTGAAGTGTCTACCAACGGCAGCAAATATCTGTATGCCGAAGACTTCACCTACGAGGGCGAGGATAAGCTCAAGCTTGACAGCGAGGGCAACAATTTCAATGGCTGGATCGGCAAGGGATATAACAGCAGCGGCAGCGTCGAAATGAACGACGGTTTCTATTCTGCCGTTACAAAGACCGTATTCGGCAATTCCGGCCTCCACCTGTACAGGGTATCCGGCAGCCAAGACGGTCAGGGAATAATGGCTTCTCACAAGCTTCCCTCGACTGACGGTAAGGACTTTACCCTTGAATTTACCATGCGCTATATAAACGAAATGTCCTGGCAAAATATCCAGAACGGCGGATTTACTCTGTCCCATGGCGTTCCCACAAAGATTGGCGACACTGAAAATCCCAGCGCCATTCAGATACGGCATCAGGCCTACGGCAACGGCGGTTGGAATGAAAACGGACGCAACAACGTTATTCAGTCCCGTAATTCCGTAGCCTTTGACGGAGGCAGTGTGGGTACAATTGGGCAGTTCGCGGATATTTCAAGACACGACGGAATGAACGATCCCGACCGGTTTGACGTTCTTGACTATCATAAGCCCAAGGGAACGGGCGGCGACGGCAATGCCCGATATGACAAAGTTGATGAGGTATACATCCATGACTATAATGACGGTATTATGGACGGCGCTCTCTTCAACGTAAAGGTAAATGTGCATCCCTCGGCACAGATGGCGGAAATATCCGTATTTGACGGCTACCGTACGATAGAATCCGCAGTTCCGTTCAACACCGCCGCTAACGTTGATTGGGATGCCAACCCGATAGACACCATTACTTTCTCTATCGGTCAGGAAAGATGGGGCGAAATATATATTGATAATCTCCGTATGTATCTCACTCCCACCGAGGATAACAAGCTTAAGCCTGTTGAATTGGCGCCTGCCGGGGGCGGTGCAATGACCATTGGCACCAAGTGGCAAATGCTGCCCATTGACAACGCCTATGTATTCTTCAATTCCAAGGGCGAAGTCATAGAGGTTGGGAGCCAGAAGACAGAGGTTAACTCATCTGTTGGCACATGGACCTTTAATGGCGGCGGCAATCAGAAGTGGATTATCGAGGAGGCTGCCGGCGGCTATTACCTAAAAGGCGTGCAGAGCAATCTTTATCTAAACGTTAACGATGCCGGCGCTACGACCCTGCAAAACAAAGAGAACGCCACGGTATTTACCATAACCGAGACCAATGAAGCTGCGTCGGCAGTCGTCCTCCAGATAGTTGAAATGATAGAGGACGGCACCTACGAGGCTACTATGGACGCCATAATTGACGATGAGGAATGATTTCCGCTTGAATTGTAAATACTAAACAAAACCAAGGGGCGAACGGTTTCGTTCGCCCCTAACCAATATTTGTCTGAGGATGTGTTTGTTTGAAGATATGTGTGTTCGGCGCAGCATCTCCCACCATTGACGCCGCTTATATCGAAACAGTTGAAAATATGGGCCAGTTCATTGCCCAAAGAGGACACGAGCTTGTGTTCGGCGCCGGCGCCAACGGCCTTATGGGCGCGGCTGCCAGGGGAGTACGCCGGGGCGGGGGCCGTATATTCGGCGCTATCCCCAAGTTTTTTGAGGAAAATAATATTGAAGAAATATACTATGACTGCGATGAGCTTTTTTTTACCGAAACCATGCACGAGCGCAAGACCCTGATGGAGGAAAAGGCCGACGCCTTTATCATTGTTCCCGGCGGTATCGGCACATATGAAGAAATGTTTGAGATACTTACTCTCAAACAGCTTGGCCGTCTTAACAAAAACATAGTTATGCTCAATTTCAACGGCTTTTACAACGATATGCTTGCCGCTCTTGACCGCGCTATAGCACGGGGGTTTGTGACGGACAAGTGCCGCAGTCTTTTCCGCCGTACCGATGATTATAGGGAAGCGGTGCTCCTTGCCGAGTCCGCCGAGACTGAGCGTTATCACGTGAGCGAGCTCAAAAAGGGATAAATTGAAAATGGGGCTGTCCGCGCGGTCAGTTCCATTTTTATGTTTTTTCTTTATAATTATTTTTCGAGATTTTTATTGCACAAATTATTATTTTGTGGTATGATAAAAAGAGATGCTTTAGGAGGAACGCTACATGAATGATATTGTAAATATTCTTGGCGCCAATATACATATGGTCACTATGGACGAGGCTCGCCGCCAGGCGCTTGCGTTGATGGAAACGCCGGAATGCAGCGTACTTTATACGCCCAATTCCGAAATTATATTATATGCTTCAAATAACCCGGATTTTATGGAAAAGCTAAACAGCGCCGACCTGACTATAGCGGACGGTATCGGCGTGGTCTATGCGGCAAAAATGCTGCATAAGCCTTTAAAAGAGCGCGTAGCCGGCTTTGATTTGATATGTCTGCTGTTTAAGGATATGGCCGCCGCCGGGAAGTCGGTGTTCCTTTTCGGCAGCAAACCCGGGGTAGCCGAAAAGGCCGGCAGCGTCCTGACCGAAAGATATCCCGGCTTAGTCATTGCGGGGACGGCGGACGGATATTTTAAGGACGATAAGCCGATAATCGAAAAAATAAATGCGGCTCGGCCAGATTTACTTATGGTTTGTCTGGGATTTCCCAAGCAGGAGGAATGGATATATAACAACCGTTCCAAGCTTGACGCCGGATTGATGATAGGCGCGGGCGGAAGTCTTGACGTATTCGCCGGGACGGTGCTCCGCGCGCCGAAGTTTTACTGCGACCACGGACTGGAATGGCTGTACCGTCTTATCAAGCAGCCATGGCGGTTCGTAAGGATGCTTGCGCTGCCAAAGTTCGCAATAAAGGTATTTTTCAAGGGCAAGAGATATAAGTAAGCGAAATATTCCCGCGCATTTGCGGTGGCCTTCGGCCTTTATTGAAAAATCACAGGAGGACTATATGGGAAAGCTAATAGTTATTGAAGGCGTCGACGCCAGCGGCAAAGAAACTCAGACAGAGCTGCTTCGCTGCCGTCTGGAAAAAGCCGGTTATAAGGCGGCGAGGATATCCTTCCCGGATTATGACAGTCCGTCCTCGACCTTAGTCAAGCTTTATCTTGGCGGAGCAATGGGTTCTTCTCCCGACGACGTTAACGGCTATGCCGCCGCAATTTTTTACGCGGCCGACCGTTATGCCTCGTACAAAATGAATTGGGGCAGGATATTGGAGGAAAGCGATTATCTCATTGCGGATCGCTATGTTACATCAAACATTGTTTTTCAAGCGGCTAAGATTGACGACCCGGTGAAAAAATCAGAATTTATTGATTGGCTTTACGATTTGGAATATGTACGGCTGGGGCTCCCCATGCCCGACAAGGTCATATTCCTCAATATGGAGCCCGCCGCCGCCGCCAAGCTCATGGCCGGGCGGAAAAATAAAATCACTGGCCGGGCGGAAAAGGATATCCACGAGCGAGACGCCGAATATATGAAAAAAACATATGACAACGCCTGCGCCGTAGCCGCCAAACTTGGCTGGACAGAAATAAAGTGCTCTGTCGGCGGCGAACCGAGGAGCATTGAAGATATCGGCAACGAAATTGTGGAAAAAATAAGGTGAAAGAATATATGTTAAAATTCAGAGATATCAGGGTCGAGGATAAGGAGCTGTTTGACAGATATAAGTCCGAGACCTCGGCGTCGGAGGGCTCTTTCGCCACCCTTTACATCTGGGACGATTATTACAGGGCTCAGGTGGCTGACGACGGAGAGTTTTTCTACTATAAATTCAATGTGCGCGACAGGATACCTTCATATTATTTCCCCCTTGGGCACGGCGATCCGAACGTAGCTCTTGACCGGCTAAAGGAATACTGCCGCGCAAACGGACACATAATGGCTTTTCGCTTGGTGAACGAGGAGCAGCTACAAAAGCTCATGGCATATCCCGGCGCGAAATTTGTCGCAAACGAGGAGCGAGACTGCGAGGACTATGTTTATCCTACCGAACAGATGATAACCCTCGCAGGGAAAAAGCTCCATGCCAAACGAAATCACATAAATTATTTCGTCGAAAACTATAATTACTCATATGAGGAGGTCGACGCCGCCACGGCGGTAAACGAGTGTGCGCCGCTTATGTACGAGCTTGTATCGGAAAAAGACCACAACCAAAATCCCTTTGAGCTTTCGGCCATGAAAAAATATTTTGACAATTATTCCGCACTTGGTGAAAAAGGCGCGGTAATACGGGTCGACGGCAAAATCGTGGCGATGAGCTTTGGCGAAGCTATTAAAAACGATATGGCGCTCATTCAGCTTGAACAGGCCAGAGACGAGTATCGCGGCGCATATCAGATGATAAACAAGCTTTTTTGCGAAAACGCGTGGAGCGGCTATACTTATGTCAACCGGGAGGAAGATATGGGGATAGACGGCTTGCGGCAGGCAAAGGAAAGCTACCAGCCGGCTTTCCTTGTAAAAAAATACACGGTGGTCGAGGATATTTAGAAAGGATGATTTGAATATGGTATATTTGTTTTTGGCAGATGGATTTGAAATCGTCGAGGCAATGGCTCCCCTTGATATGCTGCGCCGGGCCGGAGCCGACGTAAAGACCGTTGGACTGTTCGGAAAAGCGGTAAAATGCTCGAAAAATGTGGAACTCAAAGCCGATATCACGATTGACGAGGTGGATATGAATCGGTGCGAGATGATAATTCTCCCCGGCGGACTGCCCGGCGCCGAAAACCTCCGCGACAGTGATGAAATAGGGGAGATCATTGACGCCGCCGAGAGCAACGGTATTTTCATCGCCGCTATCTGCGCCGCGCCAATGGTAATTGGCAGGCGAGGAGTGCTCCGCGGGAAAAGGGCGACCTGCTTCCCGGGCTACGAGGATGAGCTCTTGGGAGCCGAGTGTACCGGCGAGGGAGTTGTCCGCGACGGCAAAGTTATTACCGCCAAGGGCGCCGGCCGGTCAATAGAGTTTGGCCTTGCGCTTGTGGAGGCCTTGTATGGCAGCGCCAAAGCTCAGGAAATTAAGGCGAAAATACAGTGCTGAAAAAGGATATACTGCGCAAAGCGATGCTTGCGGAAAGGAAAAGCAGGTTTACAAATGATGTAAAGTCCTACCGCTTTACATCCGCCGCCGTCGCACAAAACGCCATTGAGCTTATAAAAGACCTCGGCGCAAGGAACGTTATGCTCTATATGCCCCTGCCAGGGGAGGCCGACATTACCGCCGTAACTGCTATGCCGCTGAACTTCTATATCCCGGTAACGTTTGGCGCCGAGATGCGGCCGGCGGTATTTGAACCCGGCGCCCCGCTTGTAAGGGGAGAGTTCGGCGTTCTTGTCCCGGCGGAGCCGGTCTATGCGGACAAGCGTGTCATTGACCTTGTCCTGGCGCCCGGCGTCGCCTTTGACCGCTCTAAAAATCGCCTTGGGCACGGTAAGGGCTGCTATGACCTGTTCCTGTCCGGCATGGACTGCGTCAGGGCCGGAGTGGCCTTTGACTGGCAGTTGACCGAGGGCTTTGAGACCGGCCCGCACGATATTAAAATGGACCATATAATAACGGAAAGCGGTTATTTTTGATGGATAAAGAGAAAGAATATATAAATTCACTCCTGCCCCGGCGCTCCCCTTTCCTTGAAGAACTGCGCCGCATATCGGCCCGCAGTGAGAGCTATGCGCCCATTGTGTCAAGGGATACCGAGCAGCTCCTGGTAACGCTCCTCGCGTTAAAGAAGCCCCACCGCGTTCTTGAAGTGGGTACTGCGGTCGGATACAGCGCCATACTTATGGCCGATAACCTGCCCGAAGGCAGCTCTATCGTTACCGTTGAACGGTATAAAAAACACGCCGATATCGCCGTGGATAATATTTTTAAAGTGGGATATCAGGAAAAGATACGCGTTGTTGAGGGCGAGGCGGCCGAGGTGCTGGCCTGGCTCGACGGCGGTTTTGATTTTATTTTCCTTGACGCCGCAAAGGCTCAGTACATAGAGTTCCTGCCGGAGCTGCTTCGGCTGCTTGTGCCGGGCGGGCTGCTGGTCTCGGACAACATACTTTTCCACGGAATGACCGGCGACGACGGCAGCGTTGTCCGCCGCAAAATTACCATTGTGAAGCGTCTGCGCACGTATCTCGAGCGCATAACTCATGACCCTGCGCTTGAAACCTCGCTTTTACCCGTGGGCGA